>NZ_WKZJ01000019.1:0-28023 GCF_009679715.1 Faecalibacterium sp. BIOML-A1 | reverse complement strand
TCTTCGCGGTTTGGGGTGGTAGAAATCGTTTTGTAGTTGGACTTTTTCTGCTGAAGCTGCTCCAGCTGTTTCAGCACCGATTCCTTCTCCGGGGGCTTGCCGCCCGGTGTGGAAAGCTGCTGCTTATTCAGCACCATGTCGATATACTTGCGGATATTTTTCAGGGCAGAGACATCCGGCTGCAAGGTTTCCAGTTTGGTACGCAGTTCTGCGCTGCCGGATTGCAGCGCAGAAAATTCGGCATCCAATGCCGAAAAATCTACCGCTGTGCTGCCGTTCAGTTTCATCAGAGTGCGGACAGCTTTATTAAAGGTGTCCAGCTCCTCTTTGTGCTGGGCGGCATAAGCGTCCTTGGTCAACTTGAAGTTCTTCTTGATAAAGGTGTCGTGGATGGGCTTCAGCTTGGCATGGGCGGCGGCAGCATCCTTGATCTGGGCGATTGCCCGCATACGGTTTTCGTTCTGCTTCAACTGCCTACGGAGAGGGGCGGCGGTCTGGTTCAGGTTAGAAATTGCGGTATCCAGATCCTCGATGGTGTTCAGAGAATGGGCTTTCAGATAGTCCACCGCCCGTTTGACTTCCTCAAAGTCTCGGACAGTGCATTTCAGTTTTGCCTTGCCAGACCAATCGCTGCGCTGCTCGTTGCGGAGGTTGAAGTAATCCACCAGCAGGTCGGACAGCATTGGCTCCTTGGCTTGTTCCAGTGCATCCAAAAGAATCTGCTTCTTTTCATTCAGGTCTGCGATCCAGCGTTGCAGCCCACGAATCGCACTGCGGATGGACTGCATCAGGCTATTGGCGGCGCGAATATCCCGGTTCAGGTTGCCGAGAAAAGTTTCCACTCCACGCTTTTCCATCTGGTGTGCGGCGGGACCGAGATGCACGGTCGGTATCTGCTGGATGCCCTGTCGCTCAAAGGAGCGCAGGTCAACACGTTCCGGGCGGCCAGCCGCTTCCAAATAGCGGTTGGTAATGGTCTCCCAGCCATGCCGCCAGACCTCGGCATACTTCTGGTCGTTCCAGTCCACCGTGTTTTCCTTGTGGCACTTCCAGTTGCCGGAAGCGAGCCGGATGCGCTCACCGTTCTCGTCAAGGTCGTACACCTTTCTGGCTTTCGGGAGCCACTTGCCGTGTTCATCTATTGCCCGGAGCGTCAGCAGAATGTGAGCGTGTGGGTTTCCATCTCCCTTGTCGTGGATGGCAAAGTCGGCAATCATCCCTTTGGAAACAAACTGCTCCTGACAAAACTCTTTTATCATGGACAAATACTGCTCCTTCGGCACCTCCACCGGGAACGCCAGCACGATGCGCCGGGCAAGCTGGGAGTTCCACTGGTTCTCCACAGCTTCTACGGCGTTCCAGAGGGTCGCCCGGTCTGCATATCCGGGCGGCGCATAGGATGGCAGCATGATCTCAGCGTGGACAAGCTCTTTCTTCTTGTTGTAGAATTTTGTTCTCTGGTCGTACTCGCTGAACAGCCGTTCGCCGCTTTGGTAAGCGGCCCCGGCAACAGCGGACTGCCCTTGGCTGCGCTTGACGATGGTAATTTTGAAATGCGGACACGGAATAGGCATCACCCCCAAACAAAAAGACCGCCCAGCAAGATTGCTCTTGGTGAACGGTCTGGAATTGTATTCGGTTTTGCTCGCCGCCTTAGAACGGAGTGCCATGCGCTTCGATCTCAGGCGGGAGCCGCAAAAGGATAGCTGCAAAGCAGCGCAAGGAAAATGCAGTTTTCCTTGGGATGGAATCGGGCTGGCGCACAAACGCCAGCTTCGATTTCATCGAGCCGTCTGCAAGACCGCAATTTCACCGGAACGGTGTATAATTGCGCCCTTTATTCTAAAGGTTTTTGGACGTTGCTGCGTTCGTGAACATCATGCACCATCTTTGCAAGTGCCAGCACGACTTCAGGCTGGCGGAACGAGATTTTCAGCAGCTCCATCACCTGATCGTTGGTGAGTTCTTCCGGCGCAATCAGAAAACTTTCCAGCATTCCGGCACGGGTACACAGCCGATGCACACGGGCCTTGCGGGTCAGCTCCGGTATCTGGTGTTCCAGAATTTTCTCCCGGTGCTGGTAGTAGCGCAGCTGCTGTTCTGCTTTGGCTTTCTCGCTGCGGAGATAGGCGAGATCGGTTTTCGGTTGGGTCAATGGCATCACGCTCCTTTTCAAAAGTTGGTTGTATTCGACATTTTTATTGGTTCGTGGTACACTACACACAATCAATGTGAATAGAGGTGACTGCGTTGCTTGCGTTATATCTAAGTGTGCTTGATGATCGAAACTTTGAAGAAGATTTTACCGAGGTGTACAATACATACAAACGGCTGGTTTACCATACCGCTTACAAAATCATGGATGATTCGTATCTGGCAGAGGATGTGCTACAAGAGGTATTTTTGTACGTTGCAAAAAATTTTTCTAAAATTCATCGAGAAAACTGTCACGAACTCGCTGCTTATCTCGTTAGTTGTAGTAGAAGCCGTGCATATGATATGCTTCGCAAACAACGAGAAGAATTGCTGGAAGATGTCCCAAACGAACCAGATGCCGCTCCGGTGCCGGATGATGCAGCAGTTAGCACCGATAACATTGAACGTCTAACAGAACTGATTGGCCAAATGAAACCGATGTACCGTGATCCGCTACGCCTTTTGGCAATGGGATATACAAACCGTGAGATTGCAAAATCGCTGGGATTAACGGATGAAGTGGTACGAACACGGCTCTTTCGAGGACGAAAACTATTATGGAAGGAGATGAACAGCCATGAGTGAGCGGACAGACATTTCATTTGATGCGGCTTTGATGATGGCACTTCGTGCAGATGCGCAAAGAGAACTGGATTCGCTTCCAACGCCAAAGCAGTTTGAGGAAATCTACCCAGATACGTCCCAATGGGACGAACGAATGACAGAGGCCTTAAAGAAGAAAAAGCACCACCCAGTGTTGAAACGAGTACTAATTGCGGCATTGACACTCGTAATGCTGACGGTTGGTGCTCTTGCGGTCAGCGCTGATTTCCGCAGGGCAGTCTATACGATGATTCAAAAATTTCTGCCCATTGAGATGCAGCTGACTTATCAGGTGGATGGCGAACCGCTGGAGTGGCTCCCGGATGGATACAGCGACCATTATGTGCCGAACGGCTTTGAAATGGACGATGTGCAGAAATTTGAGCGAGCAGAAAACTTTTTACATGTTTACTCGTCAAAAGAAACAGAGGAAAGCTACACAGTCCGTTGCTCAATTATCCAGCCAGGGCAGCAGTCCCTGTTTGATAATGAGCATACAGTGTACGAAACCGTAAAGGTCGGAGAAGCAGATGGTGTACTTGGAACCAGTACGGATGAACATGGAAAGAATGTTTATACTCTAAGTTGGGAACATCGGGGGATTACACATACCGTTATGGGAAACATTCCATACGATGAGATTATGAAAATTGCGGAAGGTATCCGTTAAGAAAGCTGGACACTTGTGAGAGTTCACAAATGTCTGGCTTTCTTTTTGTCTGAACTTACAAAGATGGAAAATTTGAAAAATTTTCTCCTGAAAATTGAAACGAAGCGAATGCGAATTGCGTTGATTATACAAAGGCTCTTGATGGGAGCAAAAAAACGGAGGTGTATGTCTATGTCGAAAAAGCGTTTGTTGTCCATTGTTGTTTCAGCGGTGATTCTCTTGAGCTTTGCCTGCACCGCAATGGCCGCTGAAAAGTCTGAACGGTATGTAGGCGATAGTACGGTCAACGGATCTATTTACCAAACATACTATCAGGTTGATGCCCAGACTCGAACTGGAGTAAAGAAAATCAGCGTTTCAGGCGTTCTCTATGAAAAGGGGACAATTGGAACATGGCAAAAAGTAAGTAGCTGCTCAAACAGCAGCACGACCTCAACCTGCATGGTGAGCAGTAGCTTTAACACTAAGCCCGGAAAATCTTATAGGCTTGAGTATTCTGCGACCTTTAGCTATTCCGATGGACGGAGCGAAACCATTACCGGAAGTACCAGTAGATAAGTGGAGTTTGTTATATATTTCAGCAAGTTAGAAAGGTGTGAGGTAATTATAAAGGCGAGACCAACGCGAGTTATCCGATACCTAGCTATAGTCGCACTGTGCTTGCTTTTGGGCTTTATGCTTGGAAGAAAAAGCAAATATGAAAAACGAGATTATTTGAAACAATTCAAAATTGGAAAAGCAACATACTCTGAATCGTTGATATATGAGGCTTATGGCGGATTGCAAAATGATGGGATAATGTTAGCGGTATACTACGATGTGGATGCAGCCAAAATTATTCATCAACTCGATTCATGGGAGAAAATTAATGATTCTCCAACCATATCTTCTATATTAAAAAATGTGTCGTCATATTTTGGATTAGATTTTGTGATTCCTGAAATTGCAAGTGGAAATTTTTTTCTTTATGATAATAGTCAGCATAAGGAACTACGCTCGGAAGCCGAAATGAATACATTGCTTTTACATTCTGAAGATGTGAATTTTAGTCTCGTTGTCTGGGATGATGAGAAGCACACAATTTATATAGTAGAGTACAGAATTTAAGGAGGTTCGTTATGAAGAGGTTCGTATCATTAATTCTTTCAGTGTGTTTTTTGTTTTCGATAAATACTGTGTCTTATGCTGCTAACATAAGCAGCCGTAAAGCTAGCAATCCTGTTATTCAAAGCATGAATGATAAGTATCATGTTGATTTTTCGGGAATGTCGATAGATGAATTAAATAAGTTTATCGATAAGATGAAAGATGAAGATCAAACACGTGCATCTGGAAATTTGTTAAATAATACACAGCTTGCATGGTTGGCAGCTGCGCAAATTGCACGGGATAAGGGATATGAATGTGCGGCTCTTATGGTTGAATTCTCTGTATATAATATTGACTATTCTGAGAGTGTGACGGATTCTTCGACGCCATTGCTTGACAAGTTAAACACGACAACAGTTTTTAATAATTATAAAAACAAAGTACTTAATAGTGGCTTGAAAGATTTTAGTGGAGGAAGTTGGTCTTTTACAATTCAAAAGTCTGATAATGCAGATTTATTCTATGCATTGCATAGGGTAAGCACCTCTGGAACAGGCTTCATGATTGGTAATTCTATAATGTATTACTTGATTACCGTTCATGACACATTTGATTTTGCATATGACAACAACTATGACGACTTGTTTACTACTACAGTGAACAATTGGGCTTGGTTGTGCCAGCAGACGCATGTGTTGAATCCCATAGAGATAAATCTTAGCACGGCTATTGGATAAAAAATCAGTGGTATTTATTTTTTTGCGAAAGTAAAAGTTGAAATCTAAAATAAGGATGGCTCTAACGTATGAAAAATTTTACGGAGGTGTTTCCAATGCAGAGCAACTGATGTATAAGAAATCTTGTGTATACTCTAAAAGTAAAGAAGGAAAATTAAAATAGCTAGTGAAAAAATATCTCGTAGAATTTTTTTGAAAGCAAGTGGGATTGTGGCTCTTTCTTCAATGGAGCTTAACTCTGGGCTGACTGCTTTTGCAGATAATCAAAGTGATGGAAGCAAATCTCATATCGAGAGATACCATAGATACGATTTTGATACAAAAGAAGAATCTATAGAGGAAATTATAGTTGAAACCAATTCCTTCACGGATGGAGAGACAACTGCAGGCTATTTTCCAAATGGAAAGATTTCGGATATTGATCTATCCGATCTGTATGCGATTATCGGAAGCAATGATATCACTGTTGTTGATAATCCAACGGCAACACCATATTGTAGTACGGTATGCCTACAGATAACGACCAATAATGGAGGGACAAATTATGGTTCTGGATTTATGATTGGGCCTAATGCACTTGCAACAGCAGCACATAATCTATACAGTATAAAGGAAAAAGCCTACGTTAAGTCGGTAAATGTCGCACCTGCTCGATCTGATAATAGTAAACCTTTTGGAAGCGAAAATGTATCGGCAAGTTCGATGATTGTTAGTGATTCTTATCTTGCTGGAACAAGTTCGGAGGATTGGGCGATTATTACGCTCAAGAATAATTTAGGAACGAAAACGGGATGGCTTGGGTTACATTGGCAGTCTAGCAATTATTCATCATCACAGTTGGTGTATGCTTATGGCTATCCGAGCCAAATAAATGGTGCCGATGCGAGATATCGGATGTGTAAATCTTCTGGGTATATTAGAAGTCAGACTTCAAAATATCTCAAGGGCGATTGGGATTTGACAGGTGGCTTTAGTGGTGGTCCTCTTGTAGAATATATTTCTGGAGCTGGGTATGTAGCTATCGGAATCCATAAAGATGGAAGCACAATTGATGGTTCTTCATATCCAACTTCTTATACAGGGGCATTGAGAATAACACAATCGCTTTATACGCTGTTCCTTTCATACAGAGGTTGATAAAATGAAATGCAAACGGAAGATTATGGTTGGCATAGCATTTGTGGCAGTGGTTCTCTGCATTCTATTTCAATCGAATACATTCGGAAGAAAAAAATCGGAACTTATAATTGAAGAAGTTGACCTGAAGAACAATTGTATTTATGCGACTGCAAAAAATCAATTATATGATACGGATGACAATTATATAATTTATGGCGTATCAAACTACTTGAAAGGAAATCTTCAGTTGTCGTATCTTAAAGAAGGCGAAAGCATTCTTGTGATATCAAACGGTAAGGTGTTGCTATCAGATCCGTATCAATTTGATAAAATATACAGTATTCAACTGTTGCAATAGCGTTTCATTTTCTCAATAAATAATATAAGCTATTTACAGCTGCCTCCTCTGTTAAGTGGTGGTGCAGTGCTTATTCTCAATAACGATGCGATTGATGAAAATGATAGACCTTTTTGGAATTTAGAATTTTCTCAATAATCAAGCCCCCAAAATGGCAAACTTGAAATCATCGAGAGATACATAAAATATAGGGTTAAATCGACTTTCGTGTCGAAAAAACAAGTGCTAGAAATAGCAAAATCCATTGAATTTTAGAATGACATTTATAAGAAACCAGTAGATTTGCCTGATATTTGTGATTTCTTTGACCGTTGGGCCATTGATTTTGCACTACATTGATTTTGCACTACTATGAGCAAAGGAAAAACTTAAAATAAGCAAACAACCCGCCATTTGCAGCGACTGCAAGTAGCGGGTTGTTTGGCCTATTTAGAGGTTAGTCTTTCAGTTTGCCATGGTCACAGCCAAGTGAGAGATAATGCTCAATCTCACCACTCAGCACAAGCTGGACGCACTCCAAGGGCTTGTTGTATAGTAGCCAATCAAGTTCAGCTCGCTGTGCCGGGGTATTGCCGTATTCGTCCTCGATGGCAAGGCAGTCAATGGCAATGGCAGAGCCATCAGCGAACTGGGCTTCCGCTCGGTTGGTGTCCATATTATAGTGCCAAGAACGTGCTTTTTGAGAACTATTCTGGTCAAAAATTCGATTTTGTTTCATTTGAATGCCCTCTTTGATGCTTTTATGATTTAGTTTTTTGACGAGATGAGGTCTCTTTTTTCTTTCTCTTGAGTCACCCAACCGCACTATCCTGCATCAGCCGATCGGACAGAGCCGACATTTCTTCCTCGGTCAAAATGCGCTTGGTCACCCGCTCGGTGCGCTGTTTTTCTGCGGCAAGCTGCTCATCATAATACTGCTTCTATTTATCCTTTGGCAATCTCCAGATAAACGCTAAAATGGAGCATCTACTGCACATCCTAACTTAATATGCACTGAATAAAAGAAAAAGCCTTATATTTCAATCTATAGAGGCCAATCTGTGGTATAATTGGAGCAAGAGAACTGGAAAAAATCCAGCAAAAACCTTGTACCTGGAGGGCAGCTATGTATCGTTACAGCAATGGCCAGATCAGCTTGGCGGATTAATCGAGTATCTAATGCAGCAGGAGACCATCCTCCGGAAATGTGAGGCAGTGCTGGATCTACCGTCCGTGTATGAGAAAATGGTGCAGTTGTGCAGCAAAGAAGATAGTCGTCCGCCCCTCGCCCCAGCGTTCATCGTAAAGTACCTGCTGGTGAGTTTCCTGTACAGCAAACCATTGAACCGGCAGATCGGGCAGCGCACCCCTTCACCTCAAAGCTAACGAAGCTAATGAACTGCACGCTGCCACCAGCCTTCAGTACCTCCATCACAACTGCGACGTGGACGTTCAGTGCCGCCTCCCTGTCCTTTCTTCGTCAGGCCAGGCTTTTTTCGCAATAGTGGCGACGAATTCGTTCTTGCTGTTTTTCGTTTGAAAAGAGCCTTATGACCTGGGCGCTCTCCGGTCGTGGGTAGCGTAGTAGGCTCGCTTATTTTCGTACATGCAATAGTCGGCCTTGTCCAGCAGCGTTTGCATGATGCAGCCTTCATAATCGGCGGAGATCGCCCAACCGTAGGCGTAGCTGAGAGGAAGCTGATTGCCGTCACGGTTTGCAGCGTCGGCTTCCCTGCGCAGACTGTCCAGTATGCCCTCCACCTCCTGCCGGTCCGTATGGTAAATGACCGCCATAAATTCGTCGCCGCCGTATCTGCCCACGAAATGCTTTTCCGGGATCACCCGGCGTAAAAGCCGGGCAAAGCTCAGGATCAGTTGGTCACCCGCCGAATGACCCCTCGTATCGTTGACGGTTTTCAGATTGTTCAGGTCAAATATGACGCAGGCCGTAGGCTCCCGGAGAATTTCCCTGTTGTTGAGAAGCTCCTCGCAGGAGCCTTTGTTGGGCAGGCCGGTATGGATGTCGATGTATGCCTTCTGCTCCAGCAGTTGGTTTTTCCGGGCCATTTTCAGTGCCATGGCGGTCTGGAGCATGATCAGGATCACCAGGCACAGCATATCCAGTGCCGAGAGGATCTCAATAGTGCGGATCTTCATGGCGATCTTTTCTGAATAGTGTTCCGCGGCAGACACCGTTTCGTCCGCCATTTCAAAATAGGTCTCGCTCATGGCAACGATTTGGGTGTTCTCATATCCACGCTGTCTGGCCGCCGCGACCTCCGCCTTGAGCCGCTCCCAGTAGGCACTCTGGATGTCCAGCCTTTCCTGATAGGCCGCGTCCTTGAGCTTTACCAATTCGTAGTGCCCATCCCCGGATGTCAGATCGCTTAAAATATCGTCTAAATACGCGATCAACTCATCGTTTCGGGTGCCTGTGATCTCCAGCTTTACCGCCCGCTGCGTGTCTCCGCGCACCAGCCCGGCATAATTGATGACGCGGGCCGTGCCCTTCAGGTTGCCGATCTCGACCATCATCAGAGCGACAAGGATCACCAAAATCAGCACAAGGCAGCTTTGCAGGATGCTGATGAGATTTTTGCGATCTATTTTTACATTTCCTTTTATCATAACGACCTCGATCACGGAACGACCATGATATTCTTTATTGCGAATCAGTCTTGATGAATACTTTACTCTGTAACGCACATCATGTCAATAACAATGGAAATTTTTCTACTGTCTCCCAAGAATGATCGGCATGAATAAAATGAAAAGCACGCACTTTATTGCTTGTTTCGGTTGGATGGCTTAGGCTTGTCAGGGATCGCCTCATCCGCCTTGGATGGGCGACCCCTGCGAGCCCCAACCAATTTCTCCGCTTTCTGGTTTTCAGTCATAGTCTTTTCTGCTTTCGGCGGACTGCCATGGCACAGCTTTTTCGGCTTCTATAATTGTAAGGAACATGGCTTTTCGCTGAATGGAAAGCGAAGCTGACCCGGGCTGGGGCGGTCTGTATGAAAGCAATATTTTTTTTGAAATAATCTTGACAAAATTTATCAAGATTGATATGATAGTATTAACAAGCAAGCGAAAAGAGGATGTGGAGCATGATCATCACCAAAGAGACGGACTACGCGCTGCGCATTTTGCGGGTGCTGCTGGACGGGGAGAAGCATTCGGTGGCCGAGATGTCGGAAACGGAATTGATCCCCAATCAGTTTGCCTACCAGATTCTGCGCAAGCTCTCCGCCGGCAATTTGGTGCGGGTGAGCCGCGGCGCTCTCGGCGGCTGCGAGCTGTCCTGCGATCTGGACGCGACCTCCCTCTACGATCTCATGGTGGTCGTGGGGGAGCGGGGCATCCTGTGCGCCTGCATGGAGCCGGGATATGAATGCCGCTGGCATGACAAGCATGGGCGGTGCGCCATCCACTGTCAGCTGGCGGCCTTGCAGCAAAAGCAGGACGAGGCGTTCCGTGCCGTGAGCCTGCGCAGGCTGCTGACCGGCGGATCCGATCCCCAAGATACAAGCAAGCTGTAAAATTTTAAAAGGAGGTACCCGTATGCTGTTTCAAACCACGTCGGCGCACGAAGAGCTGCGCGCGAAGATCCGGAGTTTTGCGGAGGAGGAGATCAAGCCACTCGCATTTTTAATGGATCAGAACAATGAGTTTCCCGAGGAGGCTGTCAAGAAGCTGGGTAAGCTGGGCTGGATGGGCATTCCCTACCCCAAGGAGTACGGCGGTGCCGGTCTTGATGCTCTGAGCTACGCCATCGCGGTGGAGGAGCTGGCCCGTGTGGACGGCGGCACGGGCGTAATCCTCTCCGCCCACGTCTCCCTCGGCTCATGGCCCATTTTCGCCTATGGCACCGAGGAGCAGAAGAAGAAATATCTGGTTCCGCTGGCCAAGGGCGAGAAGATCGGCGCCTTCGGCCTTACGGAGACCAACGCCGGATCCGACGCCGGCGGCACGGAGACCACGGCGCTGGATAAGGGGGACTACTACCTCCTCAACGGCGGCAAGATCTTCATTACCAACGCCCCTAAGGCGGACACCTATGTGGTTTTCGCCGTCACCACGCCGGACATCGGCACCCGGGGCATCTCCGCTTTCATCGTGGAGAAGGGCTGGAAGGGCTTTGAGTTCGGCGACCACTATGACAAGATGGGTATTCGCTCCTCCTCCACGGCGGAGCTGATCTTCAACAACGTGAAGGTTCCCAAGGAAAACCTATTGGGCAAGGAGGGCGAGGGCTTCAAGATTGCCATGTCCACGCTGGACGGCGGACGCATCGGCATCGCCGCGCAGGCGCTGGGCATCGCCCAGGGCGCGTTTGAGCACGCGTTGAGCTATTCCAAGGAGCGTGTCCAGTTCGGCAAGCCCATCGCGGCCCAGCAGAGCATCGCCTTCAAGCTGGCGGATATGGCAACCAAGCTGCGCTGCGCCCGGTTCCTCATCTACTCCGCGGCGGAGCTGAAGGAGCAGCACGCGCCTTACGGCATGGAGTCCGCCATGGCGAAGATGTACGCCTCGGACATCGCGCTGGAGGTCACCAATGATGCCTTGCAGATCCACGGCGGCAGCGGCTACCTCAAGGGCATGGAGGTGGAACGGGCCTACCGCGACGCCAAGATCACCACCCTCTACGAGGGCACTAACGAGATCCAGCGGGTGGTCATCGCCTCTCATCTGTTGGGCAGGCTGGGCAAGAGCTCCGGCGGCGAGAGCCGTTCGGCGGCCAAGAAACCCGCGCCCATCACCGGCATTCGCAAAAAGACCATCTTCCGGGAGGGGGATGCTGCCCAGCAGGTGGCCGACCTTGTGGCGGCGCTGAAGAAGGATGGTCACGACTTCTCCGTGGGCATCCCTATGGATACGCCCATCCCGCAGGCGGAACGGGTGGTCTCCGCGGGCAAGGGCATCGGGGAGAAAAAGAACATGAAACTGGTAGAGTCGCTGGCCAAGGCCGCCGGCGCGGCCATCGGTTCTTCCCGCCCTGTGGCGGAGACTCTCAAATATCTGCCGCTGAACCGCTATGTGGGTATGTCCGGTCAGAAGTTCACCGGCAATCTGTACATCGCCTGCGGCATCTCCGGCGCATCCCAGCACCTTAAGGGCATCAAGGACGCCTCCACCATCGTGGCCATCAATAAGAACGGTAACGCGCCTATCTTCAAGAACTGCGACTACGGCATCGTGGGCGATGTGGAGGAGATCCTGCCCCTGCTCACTGCCGCGCTGGATAGCGGCGAAAAGCTGCCCGCGCCGCCCATGGTAAAGATGAAGCGACCCACGCCGCCGAAGCCCGCCCCCATCGGCGACCGCTACGTCTGCAGCGGCTGCGGCTACGAGTATGTGCCGGAGTTGGGCGACGAGGACGGCGAGATCGCGCCCGGTACGCTCTTTGAGCAGCTTCCCGCCGAGTGGGTGTGTCCCGAGTGCGCGGAGACGAAGGATCAATTTGTAAAGGCTTGAGGCCGTGAAGGAGGCAAGATAAGATGTATTGCGTGCGTAAAGTAACGAACGACCTCTACTGGGTGGGCGCCAACGACCATCGCCTGGCCCTGTTTGAAAACTGCTTTCCCATTCCCCGGGGCGTAAGCTACAACGCCTACTGCCTGCTGGATGAAAAGACGGTGCTCTTTGACACGGTGGACTGGTCTGCCTGCCGCCAGCTTTTGGAAAATCTGGCGTATGTGCTGGATGGCCGCGAGCTGGACTACCTGCTGGTCAACCATCTGGAGCCGGATCACGCCGCCTGCATCGAGGAGATCCTGCTGCGCCATCCCAAGGTGAAATTGATCTCCAACGAGAAGGCATTCATGCTCATGCGGCAGTTCGGCTTCCATGTGGACGGACATGAGTGCATCGAGGTGAAGGAGGGCGACACCTTCTCCTTCGGCAAACACACCGTCACCTTTGTGGGCGCGCCTATGGTTCACTGGCCGGAGGCCATGGTGACCCTCGACGTCACCGACGGCGTCCTCTTTTCCGCCGACGCCTTCGGCACCTTCGGAGCGCTGGACGGCAAGCTGTTCGCCGACGAGGTGGACTTCGAGCGGGACTGGCTGGACGACGCCCGTCGCTACCTTACCAACATCGTGGGCAAGTACGGCCCCCACATCCAGCTCCTGCTGAAAAAGGCCGGCGGCGTTTTGGATCAGATCAAGTACATCTGCCCGCTCCACGGCCCCGTGTGGCGCAAGGATCTGGGCTGGTTCATTGAAAAGTACGACACATGGAGCCGCTATGCCCCTGAGACCCAGGGCGTGCTCATCGTCTACGCCTCTATGTACGGCAACACGGAGAACGCGGCGCAGGCGCTGGCGACGTCGCTCTGCGATAAGGGCATGAGCAAGGTGGCGATGTACGATGTGTCCTCCACTCATGTCTCCCAGCTGATCTCCGAGGCGTTTAAGTACAGTCACATTGTCCTGGCCTCTGTGACCTACAACCTCGGCATCTACCCTGCCATGCATGACTTCCTCATGGATATGAAGGCACTGAATCTGCAAAACCGCACCTTTGCCATCATTGAAAACGGCTCATGGGCGGTGAAGTCCGGTGACCTCATGCAGAAATTCGTCAACAATGAGCTTAAGAACATGACGGTGCTCAACGAGCGGCTCAGCCTCGCCTCGTCCATGGGCACGGACAAGCGCACTGAGCTGGAAGCACTGGCGGACGCCATTCTGGAATCTATGAAATAACTGGCAGGAAAGCCAAAACCAAGACAACAGACAACAAACAGCCCTGCCGCGTCGGCTGCAGAAAAACCGGCTTTCAAAAACAGAGCGGGCAAGCGTGATACTGCGCTTGCCCGCTCTTTGCCCAAAAGGACATGAGAAGTGACCGGAGAAGATGAGAGGATCGAAATGGAGATCAGAAAACGAAACGGGGAGTCTGTTCCCTTTCAACAGGAGAAAATTTTCAACGCCATGAAAAAGGCGTTTGACGGACAGGGCAAGGAGATCGGGAGCAGAGAGATGGATGAGATCCTCGCCACCGTTCTCAACAATCTCTCCGTCACAGTGCCGCTCACCGTAGAACGTGTGCAGGACGAGGTGGAGCGAACGCTCATGGAGCGCGGACACTATGAGGTGGCCAAGGCGTACATCCTCTACCGCGAAAAGCGGTCTGCGCTGCGCCGTGTCCGGCATACCATCGCGCGGACGGTGGGGGATGACTCGCTTGACGAGGTGCTGCGCCGCATCCAGATGGATTTTACCGAGGAAGTCTACTCCCTCGCGGCGCTTCAAATGAAGTTTGAGAGTTTCTGTCGTCTGGGCATGACGGAGGATGAGCGGGCTGAGGCACTGACCAAGGCGGCGGTAGAGCTGACTACGGCAGAGGCACCCAAGTGGGAGTTCATCGCGGCGCGGCTTCTGAACCACTCCTTTCGCTGTCGCAACGCACAGGAATGGGAGGGGCGCGGCGTCTGCGACCTCTATGGCAAGCTTCGCTATCTGACGGATAAGGGACTCTACGGTGACTATATCCTTGCCCACTATACCCACGAGGAGATTGCCATGGCGGAGGACTTTCTCTGCCCGGAACGGGACGAGCTGTTCACCTATTCCGGCCTTGACCTGCTGCTCAAACGCTATGTGATCCAGTCACGCAGCCGCGTGCCGCTGGAAACACCGCAGGAGATGTTTTTGGGTATCGCGCTGCATCTTGCTATGAACGAAGGCTCTGATCGCATGGGGTGGGTAAAACGCTTTTACGATATGCTCAGCCGTATGGAGGTCACAATGGCGACACCTACCATGTCCAACGCACGAAAGCCCTACCATCAGCTTTCAAGCTGCTTTGTGGACACTGTGCCGGACAGTCTGGACGGCATCTACCGCTCGCTGGACAACTTCGCAAAGGTCTCTAAATTCGGCGGTGGAATGGGGATGTACTTCGGTAAGGTGCGCGCTGCAGGCAGCACCATCCGCGGCTTTCAAGGGGCGGCGGGCGGTGTTATCCGCTGGATCCGGCTGGTCAACGACACCGCCGTGGCGGTGGATCAGTTGGGGATGCGGCAGGGCGCTGTGGCGGTTTACTTAGACGCATGGCACCGGGACCTGCCGGAATTCCTTCAACTGCGCACCAACAACGGCGACGACCGCATGAAGGCACATGATGTATTTCCCGCCGTGTGCTATCCGGATCTCTTCTGGCGACTGGCGGAGGAGAACATAGACGCGCCGTGGCATCTCATGTGTCCGCATGAGATCCTCACGGTCAAGGGCTACGCACTGGAGGATTACTGGGGTACAGAATGGGAGAAGCGGTATCTGGACTGCGTCAATGACCCGCGCATCGAAAAGCGCAGCGTCACCGTCAAGGACATCGTGCGGCTGGTGCTTCGCTCGGCAGTGGAGACCGGCACGCCCTTCGCTTTCAATCGAGACAGTGTAAATCATATGAATCCAAACGGCCACACGGGAATGATCTATTGCTCCAATCTCTGTACGGAGATCGCGCAGAACATGGCGCCCATCGAGCACATCGGCACTGAGGTGCACACTGAGAACGGCGACACAATAGTGGTGACGGCCACACGCCCAGGTGAGTTTGTGGTCTGCAATCTGGCGAGTCTGTCTCTCGGTAATCTGCCGGTGGAGGACGAGGCCTATATGGAACGCACGGTGGAAACGGCCATCCGCGCACTGGATAATGTGATCGACCTCAACTTCTACCCGTTGGAATACGCGCGGCTTACCAATCAGAAGTACCGCAGCATCGGCCTGGGCGTCAGCGGCTACCACCACATGCTGGCAAAGCGCGGCATCCACTGGGAGAGCGATGAGCACCTTGCCTTCACCGACGCAGTGTTCGAGCTCATCAACTACGCCGCCGTCAAGGCGGACACAGCACTGGCACGGGAAAAGGGTCGTTACGCGCTCTTTGAGGGCAGCGACTGGCAGACGGGCGCGTATTTTGAAAAGCGGGGTTATACCTCCGAAAAGTGGCGGGCGCTTGCGAAAACGGTGGCGGTGCAGGGAATGCGCAACGCCTATCTGCTGGCGGTCGCACCGACCTCCAGCACATCTATCCTCTCCGGCACGTCGGCGGGCATAGATCCAATTATGAAGAAATTCTTTTTAGAGGAAAAAAAGGGCAGCATGCTGCCCCGCGTTGCTCCGGAGCTTTCTATGGACACATGGTGGTACTATAAGGCAGCGCATCTGATCGACCAAAGCTGGTCGGTACGCGCCGCGGGCCTTCGCCAGAGACATATTGACCAGGCGCAGAGCATGAATCTCTATATCACCAACGACTATTCCATGCGTCAGGTGCTCAGACTGTATTTGGAGGCGTGGAGGGCCGGCGTCAAGACCATTTACTATGTCCGCAGCAAGGCCCTTGAGGTCGAGACCTGCGAAAGCTGCTCGTCATAAGGAGGATAGCATGACGGAACTGAAGAAAAAGCCCCTCTTTAACCCGGAGGGCGACCCTGATGTGCGCCTGCGGCGCATGATCGGCGGCAATACCACCAACCTCAATGACTTCAACAATATGAAGTACGCTTGGGTCAGCGACTGGTACCGGCAGGCCATGAACAACTTTTGGATCCCTGAGGAGATCAATCTCTCGCAGGATGTGAAGGACTATCCCCGCCTGCTGTCAGCCGAGCGCAGCGCCTACGATAAAATTCTGAGTTTTCTTGTCTTTTTGGATTCCATTCAGACAGCGAACCTGCCTAATATCGGCGCCTACATTACCGCCAACGAGGTCAATCTCTGCCTGTCCATTCAGGCGTTTCAGGAGTGTGTCCACTCACAGAGCTACAGCTATATGCTCGACACCATCTGTTCCCCCGTGGAGCGCAATGACATCCTCTACCAATGGAAAACGGACGAGCATCTGCTGCGCCGCAACACCTTCATTGGGGACTGCTACAACGAGTTTCAGGAGCGGAAGGACGCTCCCACGCTGCTGCGCGTGATGATGGCAAACTATATTTTGGAGGGCATCTATTTTTACAGCGGCTTTATGTTCTTCTACAATCTCTCCCGAAACGGGAAGATGCCCGGCTCGGCGCAGGAGATTCGCTACATAAACCGCGATGAGAACACGCACTTGTGGCTGTTCCGCAATATCATCACGGAGCTGCAAAAGGAGCAGCCGGAGTTGTTCACCGCCGAGAGCGTACAAGCGCTGCGCGAGATGATGCGTGAGGGCGTGGAACAGGAGATCGCATGGGGGCATTATGTGATCGGCGACGACATCCCGGGGCTGAACCGGCAGATGATCAGCGATTACATCCGCTATCTCGGCAACCTCCGCTGGACGAGCCTTGGCTATCCCGCATTGTATCCAGGCTTTGAGAGCGAACCGGAGAGCATGGAATGGGTCAGCCAGTACGCCGACGCCAACATGGTCAAGACCGATTTCTTTGAGGCACGCAGTACCGCCTACGCCAAGAGCACCGCACTGATAGACGATTTATAAGAAAACCAAAGACATCAGAATAGGAGATACTACTATGAATTACAGCGCTATGATCCAATATCGCAGATCCGTTCACGCATTCCGCGAAAAGGAAGTTCCGAGCGAGGCTATCGGCCAGCTCCGATCCTACTATGAAAAGACCTGCCCCCGTCTTGTCCCGGAGATTGCAACGGAGTTGATCGTCTTGGACAAGGATGCACAGCCGGCGCTGGAGAGCTCAGCGGGCTATAATCAATTTCTCATCGGAGCACCGCACTACCTGCTCCTTATGTCTGCCCCGCATTCCTACGCAGCCATCAACGCCGGCTACATGATGGAAGATCTTGTCCTCAAGCTGACTGAGTTGGACATTGACACCTGCTGGATGACCTTCACCGACAGCGACAAAATCAAAAAGGCACTGTCTCTCGCCACCCCGTTAGAGGTGGCGGCAATCGTTGCCTTTGGCTACGGGGAAAAGACCGCAAGAAAGCTGCGGCTGAATATCCTAAGTATGTCTCAGATCGATGTGCGGGCCGAGCAGCAGTACTACGCGCCCAAAAAGGGCGTGCACGATTTGGTTCACATGGGGAGCTGGAGCAACAAGTCTGGGCTTGACGAGATGATGGACTTCTACGACGATATGCTCTGGCAGTCCTTCTACGCCGCTTCGCTCTCCCCCAGCTATCTCAACCGTCAGCCCTATGGCTTCCTTGTGCAGGATCACAGCATCTATTTGGTGCAGCAGGAGGATGCCTACACCGATAATTTGGATGCCGCATTGGATCTCGGTATTGTCATGCTCCACTTCTCCGCCGTCGCCTCCCAGTGGGCGGGGCAGGTACGCTGGGAACTTTCACCTGCTGCGCCCGACGGCCTGCCGGAAGGACTTCGCTCCGCTGCGGTGTACCACATGTAACGACTCTGGGGGAAGCAAGGCAACGGTAAAATGCGCGACCGTCGATCCGCGGTTGAGCGTATGTTTCATTAGAAAAGAAGAACCTATCAGTCAGAGTCTGAGTAAGGAAAATAGGAGGTATTTTTTATATGGCTATCCAAACGGTAACAGATGCCATCCGCTATGTAGGGGTGGATGATAACACATTGGCACTCTTTGAAAACCAGTACCCCGTCCAGCCTATGGGAGTGAGCTACAACTCCTATGTCATTCTGGATGAGAAGATTGCCGTGATGGACAGCGTGGACGCACGGGCAACGGAAGAATGGCTTTCCAATGTGGCGCGGGTGTTGGAGGGGCGCAGCCCCGACTATCTTGTGGTCACACACATGGAGCCGGATCATTCCGGCAGCCTCATGCGGCTGGCACAAAAGTACCCGGAGATGAAGATCGTGGGAAACGCGAAAACATTTACCCTGATCAAGCAGTTCTTCGGCACAGGTGCATTGTCGGAAGACCGTATGCTGGAGGTTGGCGAAAGAGATACGCTTTCCTTGGGTTTGCACCGGCTGCGCTTTCTGCTGGCGCCGATGGTACACTGGCCGGAGGTGATGACGGCGTATGAGGAAACGGAAAAAATCCTGTTCTCGGCGGATGCCTTCGGACGCTTTGGCTCACTGGAACGGACTGCCCGTGCCCCCTGGGTGCCGCAGGCCCGACGGTATTATTACAATATTATCGGGAAATATGGCGCACAGGTGCAGGCTCTGCTGAAAAAAATCTCCGCGCTGGAGATCAAAACGATCTGCCCGCTCCATGGCCCCATGCTCACAGAAGACTTGGGGGAGTATCTGCGGCTCTATGATCTCTGGTCACAATGGAAACCGGAAGAACCGGAGGGCATCCTGATCGCTCACGCATCGATCCATGGAAATACTGCCCATGCGGCGAAGACCCTCAAGAGCAAGCTGGAGGGCAAAGGTGCGCAAGTCACCATATGCGATCTGACGGCAACAGACCTTTCCTACGCTGTTGCCAGTGCATTCTACTGCGGGAAGTTGGTTTTAGCCAGCTCCACCTATGACGGAGGACTGTTTCCGCCCATGAGGGAGTTTTTGGAACATTTACGGACAAAGGGATTCCGAAACCGCCGGGTTGGCCTTATTGAAGACGGCTCTTGGGCACCTGCTGCCGCGCGGCTGATGCGCACCAAATTGGAGGAGATGAAGGATATCCACCTTTACGAAACGGTAGTGTCTCTGCGTGGTGCATTGAACCAAACCAGCGAAGCGCAGATGGACGCTCTGGTGGCTGAGCTCTGCGCAGAATAAGCTGCAACAAACCGCAGCTATTCTCGTACAGATGATGGTCTTACTCATCTGCTTTATGTCCCAAGGGCAGAGTACCGTCATCTCAGGTTGAGGTCACGATGTGGTGTGGGGCGAGACCGGAGTCTTGAGAATACCCAAACAAAGGAAAGGAGCTGGCAGATATGGCAGCTATGAACATGAATCAGGAGCAGTTTGAGCAGGCGATCCGGGAGGAAAAGCCCGTTTTGGTGGATTTCTGGGCGCCCTGGTGCGGCTACTGCCGGAGGATCGGCCCCGCGTATGAGAAGATCGGAGAGGAATACGCGGACAGCCTCGCCGTCGGCAAGATCAACATTGACGAGGAGCCGCGGCTGGCGGGGGCCGAGGGGATCGAGGACATCCCAACTCTGGTGCTGTACCGGAACGGAAAGGCCGTGGATTCCATCACCGCGCCCGGCTCAAAGGCAGAAATCGACCGTTTCATTCAGGAAGCCTTGGCGAAATAACGGAGGGTTCAGATATGAACAACAATCATGTTTATGATATGCTCGTGGTGGGGGGCGGACCGGGCGGCTACACCGCCGCCCTGTACGCGGCACGGGCGGGGCTGGACACCATCGTGCTGGAAAAACTGTCCGCCGGAGGGCAGATGGCCCTGACCGAGCAGATCGACAACTATCCTGGCTTTGAGGACGGGATCGACGGCTTCTCTCTGGCGGAGAAGATGCAAAAGCAGGCGGAGCGCTTCGGGGCACGCAGCGAATACGCAGAAGTCCTCCGCATGGATCTGACGGCGGTTCCAAAGCTCGTGGAGACCAGCGAGGGGATCTTTCTGGGGAAAACCGTGGTGCTGGCCACCGGTGCGAACCCCAGAACGCTGGGCGTGGCCAGAGAGTCGGAACTGGTGGGCCGGGGCGTGGCCTACTGCGCCGCCTGCGACGGGATGTTTTACAAGGGCAAAACGGTGGTCGTGGTGGGCGGCGGCAATTCCGCCGCGGCAGATGCCCTCCTTCTCAGCCGCGTGGCGAAAAAAGTGATCCTCGTCCACCGCAGAGACACCCTGCGGGCCACCAAGATCTATCACGAGCCGCTGGCACAGGCCGAAAACGTGGAATTCCGTTGGAACAGCGTCGTTTCCGCGCTGCTTTCCGGGGACAGGCTGACCGGCGTCCGCCTGCGGGACACCGTCACCGGTGAGGAAAGCGTGGTGGACTGCGACGGCGTATTTGTCAGCGTGGGCCGACAGCCCGCCACGGCGCTGGCGGTGGGTCAACTGGCGCTGGACGGCGGCGGCTATATCGTGGCCGGAGAGACCACGGAAACCAGTATTCCCGGCGTATACGCCGTGGGCGACGTGAGGACGAAGCCCCTCCGTCAGGTGGTCACCGCCGTGGCGGACGGCGCGGTGGCAGTCCACATGGCGGAGAAATATATCGCGGAAAACCGATAAGGGAGGTAGATTGAAAAAGCCATGTTTAAGGTCAGGCCGGATACGACCGCAGTGGGGATGCCGACATATCTGCAAGGCAAACTGCCAGACTGATGGTAGATAAGATAACCCATGTAAGATCGGGAGATATGTTGTCTCTCCATATCCAGTCCACACAACAGTGAGCAACTGAACACAAAACACAGCCACAGATGTACTCTGCGGCTGTGTTTTTATGCGTAGTATTACCGCGTGACAAGCGGTTTTACTGTGACGGCGTCACATAATTTGAGAAAATCGGCTTCGAGGCAGCTTTTGGAGCACAAGCCCTTTGTGCTTGTTGACAGAGAAAAAAATATAGGTATAATAAAAGCAAAATAATAAGAGTCATTCTTGCATTTGGAGAGTTGGCGGTACGCCAAAATACGCAGAGGAGATATTGGCCGCCGTAACGGAGCTGCAACAGCATCCCAAGGCGGAGCAGGTGTTCCTGGAGATGAAAAGGGAGCATCCCAGCATCGCTCTGGGTACGGTATATCTGCCCCCATGCCGGGAGCAGGAAAAGACAATCTTATGGAGGAGAAGTATCATGAACGCTAACGTATCTCTTCTGCTCAACGAGCAGATCAATAAGGAGTTCTACTCCGCCTATCTGTATCTGGACTTTGCCAACTACTACGCCGCCGTCGGACTGGACGGCTTTGAGAACTGGTACCGGGTACAGGCGCAGGAGGAACGTGATCACGCCATGCTGTTTTATCAGTATTTGCAGAATAACGGCGAGGACGTCACCTTTGAGGCTATCGCAAAGCCGGAGTGGGAACGAGGCGACCACATGGCCCCGCTGAAAAAAGCCCTGGAACACGAGATGCTGGTCACCGCCAGCATCAATGCCATCTACGCCGCCGCATACGAGGTCAGGGACTTCCGCACCATGCAGATGCTGGACTGGTTCATCAAGGAACAGGGCGAGGAGGAGAAGAACGCCGCTGACCTTATTACCAAGATGGATCTGTTCGGCGGTGACAGCAAGGGGCTGTATATGCTAAACAGCGAGCTGAAGGCACGGGTCTACACCGCGCCCTCGCTGGTGCTGTAAGCCCCGCGTGTCTGCGGGATTTCGCATCAGGCAAAAGGCAGACTACATACAGGTGGCCTGCCTTTTCTTCCACCAGATGGTTAGATTGTGCTGACTGCGTATAATAAATAAGCAGCGCCCGCCGGGAAATCTCCCGGCGGGCGCTGCTGTGTTCAGAGGAACGTTATTTTTCTTGCCTTACTTTGCGGCATCCACCAGCACACCAACGTAGCCGGCAGTATCCACCAGCGTGGCACCGGAAACGGCGTCCACAGCCTTTTCATCTTTGCTCAGAGCCTCGGCGTCGGCAATGCTCATGCCGTTCACGTGGTTCTGGATGGCGTCGTAGTTGGCATCCAGCGAAACGGTGGAACCAGCCTTTTCGGCCATCATCTTGCTGTAGTAATCGGCGTTGACCCGCTTGGACATCAGCACCTTGCCCTCGGCGTAGCCTGCGCCGAAGTCAGAATCGGAGTTGGGCACACCGACGACCCCGGCGTCCGAACCGGCAAACTGGAACTCGTCAATGTAGCTCAGCACGATGGTGTCCCCGGCGGTGGCGACAGCGCCGGAGGTGAAGCACTTGGTGCCGTGGGCGGCCCCATAGACCACATTCAGCTTCAGGTCCTCGGAGCTGCCGTTGAACTCCACGGCCTGCGTGGTCTGGGCGTTTTTGGCGGCATCCACGATGGCAGAGAGATAACCGGCGGTATCCACCAGCGTTGCGCCGGAAACGGCGTCCACAGCCTCGGCACCCTTGGCAGCCACATCCTCCAGCTCGGAGATGGTCTTGCCGACAGCAAAGTTCTGGATGGCATCGAAGTTTGCGTCCAGAGCGACCGTGGAGCCGCCCTTTTCGGCCATCATCTTGCTGTAATAATCAGCGTTGGCCCGCTTGGACATCAGCACCTTGCCCTCGGCGTAGCCTGCGGCAAAGTCGGAGTCGGAGTTGGGCACAGCGGTCACGCCTGCATCGGCGCTGGTGAACTGGAAATCG
This sequence comes from Faecalibacterium sp. BIOML-A1, assembly GCF_009679715.1. Lineage (NCBI taxonomy): Bacteria > Bacillati > Bacillota > Clostridia > Eubacteriales > Oscillospiraceae > Faecalibacterium > Faecalibacterium sp. BIOML-A1. The sequence continues at coordinate 5,135 of NZ_WKZJ01000019.1, read as the reverse complement.
TCGAGGTAGGCGGCGAGGATGACGTCATCCTTCACCACAGCCACCGCTTCGGTGAAGCACTTGGTGCCGTGGGCGGCAGCATAGGCCTGACCGATTTGGATGCCGCCTTCCACCGGGACGATGGCGGCGGGCTCAGCGGGGGCTGCGGCAGCAGAGTCGGCGGGAGCCTCTTCGGCCAGCTCCACACCCAGTGCGGCGGCAACAGCCTTCCGGACGGCCTTGGAGGTCACCGTGGCACCGGCAACGCCGTCGATGGCGGGGCCGTTGGCGGCCACGACCTGCTTGGACAGCTCTTCCAGTGCAGCGCCGCCGATGCTCTCGGTCTCCTGTGCGCCTTCCAGTTTGCAGTCGGTAACGGTGCCGTTGGCATCCACGGTCAGGGTGGCGGTGACAGCACCGCCAAAGCCGTCGGCAGAGCCGGTCTTGGTCGCGCTGGCAGCGGTGGAGCTGCTGCTGCCGCCGCAGGCGGCCAGAGAGACGCCAACAACGAGGCTCATGGCCACGGCAGCGCTCAGTTTGCGGATGATCTCCTGCTTCATGGGTCTTTCCTCCAGAGAAAAATCGGTTTGTGTTCGGTCCCCAGAAAAGGTCATATCTTTTCAGGGATGTTTACAAAAGATAACATATTTTGTGAGGTGCTGTCAAGAGATTTTAGCACATACTTCGTGAAGAATGATAAATTGGTGTCAATTTGTGACGCTGACTGTATACGAAGCGAACGGACGGTCTACGCTGTTAGTAATTCCTGAATGGAAACCAAGCAAGCAGTTTTGCCACTTTCAGCCCCAGTTCGTACTTCAATATTACTATGTTTTGGAAATCGGCACAACCATATAACCGTCTTTGATGAAACTGTTTTTGTTTCATCGATGACATTGTACCGGCAAGCAGTGCAGACGTATATACATCTGCTTATTTTGCGTTGCAAAACGCTTGTTGGGGAATGCCCCAAGCCCCTTTAATCTGCATTTTCCAATGCAGGCTGCGCATCCCTTCGGGACGCTTTTTACCCCGTGATGTGCTCTGGGTCGTTCAAAACTTGCATGAGGTGAGAAGCGGCTTCTGCAAGAGAATCGTACTTCATCTGTTCAGGAACAGGCGCATCCAGAAGCGTAATGCCCCATTTCTGCATACATTCCGCAAGCTCCTTCTGCGCCAGCAGTGCAGCCTCCCGGCGCATTAGTGCAGCCTCCCGGCGCATTTCCGGGGAAGTGTTTCTGTCCAGAACGTAGGCAGTATTAAATCTGCCGTTGCGATCTTCCGTCAACTGCACCATGGAGTAGTGTTCCTCCCAGTAGTGGCAGTACCAGACTCTGCCGCCGATGTTCGCCATGTCATGATGCAATTCTTCTTCGCTGCTCCATTGTGGAGTTTCGGACAAAATGCGCTCCAGTTCCGAAAGAGCCTGCTGTTCTTCGTCCGATAACTTCTGACGGTGACATTCACGGTATAGGTCGTTCTGCCAATACGGACTCAGCTTTCCATTCCGGGCATCTTCCATTGCTTCTTCGATATTGGGTAGGATTGTCATGTCGTTCACCTCAAACACTCACTGTTAGCGTTATATGCACGCTTATAGTGTTGATTATAGACTATTTGAGGGCAAAAAGAAAGAGCGTCAGCACGTTTGCTGGCGTTCTTTGACATAGGTGTTATTTTGTAATATAGGGAATGTTGTCGGTGTATGCATTCAGAATGTCAATGGCAGCTTTCTTCTGCCCCGGTGTGAGCTGGCTCAGCTTTCTGCTCAGTTCGTCATCTGCCACATGGGATGCGGATGGAACGGAATCCCGGATCAGCACATCAGCAGATACGTCCAACACCTCTACGATTCGGATAAAGGTTTCCAGTTTGGGGATTTTTACTCCGCGCTCTAAATCTCCAACATAATTTGCCGACAAATCGACCCGTTCTGCAAACTGTTCAATCGTCCAGCCTTTTTCCTTGCGCTGTTCTCGTATTCGTTGACCCAAAAGCGTATTCATAGCGACCTCACATTCTAATTGTGTTTGTTACACACAAATAGCATACCTGTCACAATTTTTGTTATACACAATCCAATAGCGTTTGTTCAACGCCAGTTGGACGCTTTTGGAACGAAAAATTTTTGTGCGTATCTTTGGTCAAAAAAGCAATGGTCTTTTGGGACGGTACATGGTACAATAGCAAACGTTGTGCCCCTTGGCACATGAACGAAGGTAAAAGGAGCTGCTGAACGTGGATACGATCTATCTGCTGCCCGGTGAGGAACGCTGCGTTGATTTTCGAGATGCCAATGGAGTCCCGAAGGTACACTACACTTACTGTTCCATCCGTGGCAAACTTTTCAACTGCACCTGCTGCACAAAGGACGAAGCCCAGCGGCTGTGTGAAGATTGGCTTATAAAACAGGACCGCTGCTACATAAACTAAAAAAGCCGCCGAGGACGCTTCCCAAGTAGGAAAGCACCTCGGCGGTATTCGTTTATCGAGTCTGGGTTTTCTCGGCGGGGTCCTTTTCCTCTGCAAAAAAGCGTTCTACGTTTTTCTGCGCACGAACCAGTTCTTGCATCTCGTTCCGTGCCTTGCGGTAGTCCGGGTAAGCGGCTTTCTTCTTGGTCAGCAGTTCTGAGAACTCCGCATCCAACTCCTTGACCTTCGGCAGCTTTTGCAATCCTGCCTCGTCAAAGACAGCCTTCGCCGCCTTGTGCAGGGTGATCTCCTCCCGGTGAGCTTCCAAAAACTTTTTACTGTACCCCGACTTGCGATAGGCATCATAGACCGGGCGAGTCTTGGCATAGTTGATAATGTGGGTTTTCAGGACGGCGATTTCGGCCAACCTCGTTTCCGCCGCCTTGATGGAATCGCCCATGGCATGATAGCGTTCCGTTGCCGCCGTTGCACGTTCCCGCAGTTCGTCGGCACTGCTGATCTTCTGCTCCTGTAAAAATAGCAGCGTCTTGGACATCTCCTTCAGGTTGAATTTGGTTGCCCACTTTTTGTAGCCAACGCTTTTACCCTCTGCCATTTTCCCCTGAATGTCCACCAGCAACTGGAAGGGCTGCTCTTTGGGCTGCTTTTTCTGGTACGGCTGGTGCTTCGCCTTTCCCTCCAGCACCGCCTTGATTTCATCCTCACTGTACCCGTTGCCCAGCGTTCGGAACCGAATAAAGCGTTTCTGCCCCTTGCCCTTCACCGCTGTATGCTTGTCACGCTTCACCTCGTAGCCCTGCTGCTCCAGCTTTTGCAAAAATGCTTCGTAGTCCCCCGGCTTTTCTGCAAGGATGGTGTCGATGATTCCGCACAGGCGGTCACGGTTGCTCTCCTTAGGCGGGTAGACGATGCGCTTCTGCCGTTCCCGGTAGGGCTTCTTTTCAATGACGGACAACTGGTGTTCTAAGCAAATCAGGTCGCTCAACCGCTGCACTGCCAACGCCGAAAAGAAAAAATCCCGGAACTTTTTGGTGCCATCCAGTGCTGTAGAGTTGAAAATCACATGGTTGTGGATGTGCTGCCGGTCCGTGTGCGTTGCCACTACAAAGGCGTACTTGCCCTTGGTAAAGCGCATGGCCAGTTCGTAGCCCACCTTGTTGGCTTCTTCGGCGGTGATCTCGCCGGGTTTGAACGACTGCCGGATCTGATAGGCAATCACGTCACTTTTCTGTCTGCGCCCGGTAGCAAGTTCATACTGCCGCTTGGTAAGCATAAATTCTTCATCGACTGTCAGAGGACTGCACTCGTGGCAACTCACCAATTCACCTTGCTCGGTCTTATCGGGGTTCTGCACATAATCTGTGCGGCTTTTCAAACAGGCCGCAACGGTCTTTCCCTTATTCTTGTGCAATGCGATCAATCGTGTCGCAGCCATCACGAATCACCCCCTATAAAATGAAAATGCCGCCCGAAGGCGGCAAAGGATTAAAACTATTTCTTACAGTTCTGCAAGCCATTCACTAAAACGCCCGATACCCTCGGTGATGGCAGTTGCACCGAAAAAGAGGATGAAGCAGATGAACTCGGACACCAGCAGGATAAGAAACTGATCCCAAGTTTGACGGCAGGCGGTGTAGATGCCGCAGCCGAAGATGTAGAGCATCAGCGGAGCGACCACATAACTGGACAAAGTGAGCAGCCACTTTGCCATGAGAGCCAAAAACGCCACAAAGAGAGAAATCGGGAAAAGAACAACTTTCTTCAGCATAGACATCATATCAAGCACTTCCTTTCTGTTCGCCCTTATTATAAAGGTATCGACTACTACGTTGCAAGGATGTCAAGCATTATATGTACACCCGCAGTCCTCCAACTGCGGGAATTTTTATAGCTCTGCCAGCTTGGAAAGAATCTGCTTACCGATATCAATCAGTTCATCCAGCCGGGTGCGTAGATCGGCAAGGTCGGCAGAATAGATCTTGCCGCTTTCGTTGACGCGTTTTGCTACCTGATTCAAGTTGTTGCTGCAATTCTGGAGCAAATAAGCCATGCGCCGCAGCTGCGGAAGGTCGAGATTCAGGCAGTAGCCATCCAATGCCATTTTGCGGATATAGGCACTCAGGCTGTGGATGCCCATGCCATACATCTTATCTAAAATGCAGTTCCGTTCTTCATCAGTCACACGAATAAAGAGACGGTGTTCCCGCTTTTTCAAATTATCGGCCCTCCTTATCCAGATAGCTTTTGAACGGCTTAACAGGCTCTGGCTGATTGGCTTTTTCTTCCAGTGCAGACAGCACAGACGGACGAGTTGCGGGTGCTTCGGTTTCCTCTGCTTCTTCGGGAGCATCCTGCGAGGAACTGCGGTCACGGTCGATATTCAATAGAGCATTCAGTTCGGCAAGGCGAGCAGACTTTTCAGCCAGTTCTTCTTCCTGCGCGAAGGGCTTTGCCACTTCAACCTCTGCAGCCTGTTTCTGCTGCTCCAGATTTTGCAGAGCATTTTCGGCGTCTGCAATACGGTCCGTAAAGTTGTCGATGGCATTGTCCAGACGAGTGATATTGCCGCGCGCATCATCGCCCAGCGACACCGGGTAACTCAACTCTGCCCGGAGTACGGCCTGATGCTCATTTTTGAAGCTGTCAAATCGAATGTTCAGTTCAAAGCCACGGTAGGTGCCCAGCAGCATCATATCAGCATTGGGCATCTCCTGCCGAGCCAG
>NZ_WKZJ01000018.1:0-28198 GCF_009679715.1 Faecalibacterium sp. BIOML-A1 | reverse complement strand
CAGCATCCCATACAGTGTAGCATACCGCTGGAGAGCGGTCTATAAATACTACTCTTTTATAATACGAGGAGGTGTTGAAACTTGAAAAGCAGCGCGAAAAAAATAGAGCTGGCCTCGGTAGATGATCTGTTTTCCACCGAAGAAGGCCGCCAGGATGCAAAGCTGGAAAAGATTCAGGAAATTCCGCTGTCTGAACTGCATCCCTTTAGGAACCATCCATTCAAAGTCAAGGATGACGAAGCCATGATGGAGACCGCTGACAGTATCAAGCAGTATGGCGTTCTGGTTCCGGCGATTGCCCGACCAGACCCTGAGGGCGGCTATGAGCTGGTAGCCGGACACAGGCGGCGCAGAGCCAGTGAGCTGGCAGAAAAAGAGACCATGCCTGTCATTATTCGGGATTTGGATGATGATGCCGCCACGATCATTATGGTTGACAGCAACTTGCAGCGAGAAAGCCTTCTTCCAAGCGAAAGGGCTTTTGCCTACAAAATGAAGCTGGAGGCTGTCAAACATCAGGGCGCACGAACCGATTTAACTTCTCGCCAAGTTGGCGAGAAGTCGCAGACCTCTATTCAAAAGGTTGCAGATCAAGCTGGCGAAAGCCAACGGCAGGTACAGCGTTATATCCGTCTGACAGAGCTGATTCCTGAATTGATGGATATGGTGGATGAAAAGAAGATTGCCCTGAACCCTGCCTATGAGCTGTCCTTTCTCAAAAAGGAGGAACAGGTAGACCTGCTGGACGCGATGGACAGCGAACAGGCTACCCCTTCCCTTTCCCAAGCCCAGCGGCTCAAGAAATATAGCCAGGAGGGGCATCTGACCCTCGATATGATGCGTGTCATCATGGGTGAGGAAAAGAAAAGTGATCTGGACCGGGTGACATTTACCTCTGACACTTTGCGGAAGTATTTCCCTAAAAGCTATACGCCCCAGCGGATGCAGGAAACTATCATCAAGCTGCTGGAGGCATGGCAGAAAAAGCGTCAGAGAGACCAGGAACGATGAAAGGAGCCGCCTATGAGGGATATTTCAGCCCGTGAGCTGAAAGGACACAACATTCTCGCCGTAGAGAGGTTTTGGGATAACACCCGCTGGATGATCGAGTTTTCCGTCCTGCGTCCCAGCACTGCTTACGGAAGCCCCGGAGATGAAATGCGGCTGTTTTTGACTGAGGACGGTTATCAGGCCGCCCTGCAAAGCCAGCAGCGCCGGGAGATCAAAATCAAAAGGTACGCCCGTGTAATTGAGGGTCATGTCTTGGATGTAAAGAAAAAACGGAGAAAATAAGATGTTTAGAGAAAAAGAAATTTGCAATGCCATCAGGACGGCGTATCTTTATCTTTTCCCCGACAAAAAGGAGCGGAAAAGGGCGCTCTCCAGATTGAACATGGAACTTGTGGCGCAGTCTGTCCGCTATCGTGGGGAAAGTGTCCTTGCTTACCAGACCGCAGGAAACCATGAGTGTTCCTTGAACTACTATGGGCCAGAGTTGTTTCCACAGCGGGGATTTTGCATTTACCAAAAAACTATCCAGAGTCATTCTACGCAGGTGGATGCTTCTTGCATCCGGGAACTATGGCTCTTGGAGGACGGGCGGTTTGTGGATGTCTCCTGCGTGAATACGAAATACTGTTCGGCGTATGAAAGGTTTTCTACCTGTTACCGTACTATCCATCATATCGTCAGGGAGCGGGACTGGCAGGACTATCCAGCGGAGGAGGTTGCCGACGCCTTTGAGGACATCAGCCGCTATCCCTTTGATGGGAGACCAGGAGTTTTCTATGAAGTTTGAGCCGCGTCTTTACTGACAGCGGCTTTTGTTATTTTCTGACCACAGGAAGGAGTGAAGTGAATGGCAGTTTACCGCGTACAACGGACACGCGATTACACCGTTATGTCAAATTATCATCTGAAGGATAAGGGGCTGACCTTAAAGTCTAAGGGTCTGCTCTCCATGATCCTGTCGCTCCCAGAGGAGTGGAATTACACTACAAGAGGGCTTGCTTCCATCTGTAAGGAGGGTGTGGACGCCATTGGCTCTGCGCTCAAAGAGTTGGAAACAGCTGGCTATATTGTCCGCAGGCAGCTTCGCGGTGCGAATGGCCGTATTACTGATACCGAGTACATCATTTATGAGCAGCCACAGCCAAAGAAGCTGGATATGCTGCCGTCAGATGTGGTTTCACCAGATACGGAAAACCCGGATACGGTAAAACCGGATACGGAAAAGCCCGCAGAATTAAATATAGAGAAATCAAATACAGAAAAATCAATTACTTATGGATCAAGTACCGATTCCATTCCCTTCCGGGAAACAGCGGCGGCAAGACCGCCGGAACGGAAAGGAAGAGATGCGATGTCTGTCACAGAGATAGAAAATTATCGGGAATTGATTTTGGAGAATATCGAGTATGACTGTCTGAAGCAGCGTTATCCTCTCTACCTGGATGACCTGAATGAGATCGTAGAGCTGTTGGTAGAAACGGTCTGTGCCAGACGAAAGACCACCCGGATCTCTGGGGCAGACTTTCCTCACGAGATCGTGCGTTCCCGTTTTTTGAAACTGGACAGCTCCCACATCGAGTTTGTCATGGACTGTCTGCAAAAGAACACCACCCAGGTACGCAACATGAAGCAGTACCTGCTTGCGGTGCTGTTCAATGCGCCTACCACCATGAATAATCACTTCACTTCATTGGTCAACCACGATATGCACGCAGGCGGCTGGTAAAGGCCGCCTTTTATCATGCCAAAGGAGGCACGACATGAACCAGATGGAAATTTTCAAAAACCCGGAGTTTGGCAGTATCCGGGTCATCGAAGAAAACGGCAAATACCTGTTCTGCGGAACGGATGTGGCCGCTGCGCTGGGGTACAGCAATTCCCGCGATGCAATTATCCGCCATTGTAGGTATGTCGTGAAACGCGACGCACCTCACCCACAAAGCCCCGACCGCAAAATCAGTATGACTTTTATCCCCGAAGGAGATTTGTACCGCCTGATTGTTCACAGCAAATTGCCATCGGCAGAACAGTTTGAACAGTGGGTATTCGATGAGGTTCTGCCTACCATTCGCAAGCACGGGGCCTATCTCACAAGAGAGAAGCTTTGGGAGGTAGCTACTTCCCCGGAGGCTCTGATGAAGCTCTGCTCAGACTTGTTGGCTGAGCGTGAAGCAAATATTTCTCTGCGTAAGGAAAATGCACAGCTGGAGGGCAAAGCCGCTTTCTATGACCTGTTCATCGACTTAAAGCACAGCACCAATCTCAGGACAACCGCCAAAGAGTTGGATGTCCCGGAGCGCCGGTTTGTTCGGTTTCTGATAGAACGACGGTTTGTGTACCGCACAGCATCCGGCAATGTGCTGCCCTATGCCAATGTGAAAAATACGGGGCTGTTCTGTGTGAAAGACTACTGCAATCACGGGCATACCGGCTCCTACACGCTGGTTACGCCAAAGGGAAAGCTCTACTTTGCTCAGCTGCGGGAGATGATCTTGCTGGTCTCATAAGAACGGAAAGGAAGTGGGTTTTATGCAGGAAGGCAAAACAATCGGGCAGCTGATGGAGGAAATGCGCCAGAAAGCCGGGGCGCAGAACTATCACGGTCATGACTACATGGATCTCCAGCGATTTGCGGAGAACACCCGGCACATGATTATTTTTGATGTACTGACGCATGACTCCCCGGTTGGCTGGAAAGGAGAACGCACCCGCCTGTTTTTGTCAGATATAGGCTATGAAAAAGCTCTGGACAGTCAGGCAAATGGGCAGATCAAGATTCTCAGCCATGCAAAGGTCAGAAATGGAGATTTGTTTTATGACCACAAAGAACAGATACGATAGGAGGAATCCGATATGAATGAGGAAAAGAAAGTACCCTTTAAGTGGGAATATGGGGAAGAAACCATATCGCTGCAACTTGGAATGTATGCGAATAATCAGCGGCTTTATATCGGCATGATTACCCATACAGAAGATGGAGCAGAGGCGTTTGCAGATATGACGGTGAACCTACCAGGATATTCCCTGGACCCCGGAGAGGCGTTTATTTCCGGTGACATCAGCAAGGACCTGCTGCGATTCATCAAAGAGAACAAGTTGGGGAAGGTGCTTCCCTATCAGGTGCAGTCCGGTTATGGAAAATATTCTGCCGTTGCCTTTGATCTGGAGAAGCTGAAGGCATTTGACCCCAAAGGTGTGGCAGAGTTTCGGGAAGAGTGGAATCTGCCGGATAAGAAGCCGGTAAAGAAAAAGAACCGCGGGATGGAGCGATGAAGAAATATTTTCTCCGGCGGCTGGTGGTCCCGCCTTAGAAAGAAGTGCACCACCCCTGCACATTTTGTGGAAAGGAGGCGATGAAAATGCAGGAAGAAGTGGAAAACAGGACTTTAACACTGGTTGTCAGTGGAACAAAGTTCACCGGCAGGCTGCTCAAAGCCGCCATCAGCAAGTACATGGCCCACTGCAAGGAAAAGAAGCTGCAAAAGCAGAGAAGCCGTGACGCTCCTGTGACACCCCACGGCAAACAGACCGTCAAGCAGATCATTGGTCAGAATCAGGGGATCTCCAATATTGAGATCACAGACCCATCTATCAAGGAGTTTGAGAAGATCGCCCGGAAATATGGTGTGGACTATGCGGTGAAGAAAGACCGCAGTAGCTCCCCACCCAAGTACCTGATCTTTTTCAAAGGCCGTGACGCCGATGCGCTGACCGCTGCATTTACCGAGTACACCAGCAAAAAGGTCAAGAAGGCCGAGAAAACGGAACGCCCGTCTGTGCTGGCAAAACTCAGTCAGTTCAAAGAGATGGTCAAAAATGCCGTGGTGGACCGCACCAAGCGAAAGGAGCTGGAACGATGAAAAAGCAGTTTGACATCAAAAAGCTCGTTTTGCTGAACCTGCCCTATCTCCTGATGGGGCTGTTTGCTACCAACTTCGGGGAGGCATGGCGACTGGCTCAGGGGGCAAATGCTTCGGAGAAATTCCTTTCCCTGTTTGCTGTCCTGCCTGGGGCGTTGCAAAGTTTCTGGCCCAGCCTGCACCCGTTGGATCTGCTGGTGGGGCTGTGCTGCGGTGCTGGCCTGCGCCTGGCGGTGTATCTCAAAAGTAAAAACGCCAAGAAGTACCGTCACGGCATGGAGTATGGTTCGGCCCGCTGGGGAACCCGTGAGGATATTGCACCTTACGTTGATCCTGTATTTCAGAACAATGTGATTCTGACGAAAACGGAGAGCCTGACCATGAACAGCCGCCCCAAGGACCCCAAGACTGCCAGAAACAAAAATGTACTGGTGATTGGCGGCTCCGGTTCCGGTAAGACCCGATTCTGGCTGAAACCCAATCTGATGCAGATGCACAGCTCCTATGTTGTGACGGACCCGAAGGGAACCATTTTGGTGGAGTGCGGAAAAATGCTCCAAAGGGGCGCACCCAAGCTGGGGAAGGACGGAAAGCCCATGAAGGATAAGCACGGCAAGGTCATTTATGAGCCGTACCGAATCAAGGTCCTAAATACCATCAACTTCAAGAAGTCCATGCACTATAATCCTTTCGCCTATATCCATAGCGAAAAGGACATCTTGAAGCTGGTAACAACGCTGATTGCCAATACCAAAGGCGAAGGCAAGGCCGGAGACGATTTCTGGGTCAAGGCGGAAACATTGCTGTATTGCGCGTTGATTGGATATATCCACTATGAAGCTCCGGTGGAGGAGCAGAACTTCTCCACCCTCATTGAGTTCATCAATGCGATGGAAGTCCGTGAGGATGACGAGGAGTTCAAAAACCCCGTAGACCTGATGTTTGATGCACTGGAATCGGAAAAGCCAAACCACTTCGCAGTGCGGCAGTATAAGAAATATAAGCTGGCAGCCGGCAAAACCGCTAAGTCGATTTTGATTTCCTGCGGTGCGCGTCTTGCCGTATTTGATATTGCGGAGCTGCGCGAGGTTACATCCTACGATGAGTTGGAACTGGATACGCTGGGAGACAGAAAAACGGCTCTGTTCCTCATTATGAGTGATACGGATGACAGTTTTAACTTTCTCATTTCCATGTGCTACACCCAGTTATTCAACCTGCTTTGTGAAAAGGCCGACGATGTGTATGGCGGCAGGCTTCCGGTTCATGTGCGCTGTCTGATTGATGAGTGTGCCAACATCGGGCAGATTCCGAAGCTGGAAAAGCTGGTGGCCACCATCCGAAGCCGTGAAATCTCTGCCTGTCTGGTGTTGCAGGCACAGAGCCAGCTCAAGGCAATTTACAAAGATAATGCCGATACCATCATCGGCAATATGGATACTTCCATCTTCCTGGGTGGCAAAGAGCCAACAACGCTGAAAGAGCTGGCGGCTGTTCTGGGAAAGGAGACCATAGACACTTACAACACCGGAGAGAGCCGGGGACGGGAGACCTCCCACTCGCTTAACTATCAGAAATTGGGAAAAGAGCTGATGAGCCAGGACGAGCTGGCAGTTATGGATGGCGGCAAGTGCATCTTGCAGTTGCGCGGTGTGCGTCCGTTTCTTTCAGACAAGTATGACATTACCAGACACCCTAATTTCAAATACACAGCTGATGCAGACAAGCGAAATACCTTTGATATTGAAGCATTTTTGTCTGCCAGACTAAAACTCAAGCCTGATGAGGTCTGCGATGTATATGAAGTAGACACGGAGGGCGTGTAATACGGTTCCGCTGAGAAAGGAGTGATCGTATCTATTTGCCGCAACTGCCTCTGTTGAGGCCATTGGCGTACAAAGCGGACAATCGCAAGAAAAATAATGAAAAAGGAGGACAGCCGGAATCATGCCCCCGGAAACCGGGTGGCAGATTGTTCCGGCTTTTGTATGCCTATGAAACATGACAAACCTATTTTTTAATCAGATTCCGGCTAACAAACTATATGGCATTTTTTGAACAGGCAATTACCGTTCTTCAGACTCTCGTTATCGCTCTGGGCGCTGGTCTTGGTATCTGGGGTGTCATCAACCTGTTGGAAGGTTACGGCAACGACAACCCTGGCGCCAAATCTCAGGGCATGAAGCAGCTTATGGCCGGTGCTGGTGTAGCCGTTGTTGGCATGGTCCTTGTACCTCTGCTCTCCGGGCTGTTCTCTGTCTAAGCGTTTCTGCATGAAATCCTTGCCGCTCCCGCAGCTTTGCGGGGGCGGCGGAAAGGAGGTTGACACCGTATGGATTTCTTACTTGAAGCCCTGACAAATTGGCTGAAAGAAATGCTGGTGGGCGGTATTATGAGCAACCTTTCGGGGATGTTTGACAGTGTAAATCAGCAGGTCGCGGATATATCCGTACAGGTAGGACAGACCCCACAGGGATGGAATGGCAGTATTTTCAATATGATTGAGAATCTGTCAAACTCCATCATGGTGCCGATTGCAGGTGTGATCCTGGCTATCGTGATGACCGTAGACCTGATCCAGATGATTGCAGACAAGAACAACCTGCATGATGTGGATACCTGGATGATTTTCAAGTGGGTGTTCAAATCAGCTGCCGCCATTCTCATTGTCACAAACACATGGAATATCGTGATGGGCGTCTTTGATATGGCGCAGAGCGTGGTGGCGCAGGCGGCAGGGATTATCAATTCGGATGCGTCCATTGACATTTCCTCAGTTATGACCGATCTGGAACCGAGGCTGATGGAAATGGATTTGGGACCGCTGTTCGGACTGTGGTTCCAATCCCTCTTTATTGGCATTACCATGTGGGCGTTGTATATCTGTATCTTTATCGTTATTTATGGCCGTATGATCGAGATCTACCTTGTAACTTCGGTGGCTCCCGTTCCAATGGCTGCAATGATGGGCAAAGAATGGGGCGGTATGGGACAGAATTACCTCCGATCCCTGCTGGCACTGGGCTTTCAGGCATTTCTCATTATCGTCTGCGTGGCAATTTATGCTGTGCTGGTGCAGAACATCGCTCTGGAAGATGACATCATCATGGCAATCTGGAGCTGCGTGGGCTACACCGTACTGCTATGTTTTACGCTGTTCAAAACCGGCAGTCTCGCCAAATCAGTCTTTCAGGCGCACTAAAACGGAAGGAGGTTTCCACATTGGCTTATGTACCCGTACCCAAGGACTTAACAAAAGTCAAAACAAAGGTCATGTTCAATCTGACCAAGCGGCAGCTTATCTGCTTCACGGGCGGAGCGCTTATTGGCGTACCGCTTTTCTTTTTGCTCAGAAAACCTACCGGAAACAGTGTAGCGGCTATGTGTATGATGCTGGTTATGCTGCCCTTCTTTATGCTGGCTATGTACGAAAAGCATGGACAGCCCCTGGAAAAGATCGTGGGCAACATTCTCAAAGTAGCTGTGATCCGTCCAAAACAGCGACCTTACCAGACCAACAACTTTTATGCCGTATTAAAGCGGCAGGAAATGCTCGATAAGGAGGTGTATGACATTGTTCACCGCAATAAAAAAATGGCTGCATCGGATGTTCGGAAAAACCGAGGAAAAAACTGTGCAGCCGGTAAAGACAAAGAAAAAACTGTCCCGCGCCGATAAGAAGCAGATCGAAGCGGCCATTGCCCGCGCTAACCGCACGGACAAAAAAGGAAAATCTGCGCAGGACAGTATCCCTTATGAACGGATATGGCCGGACGGAATCTGCCGCGTATCGGACAGCCACTACACAAAGACCATCCAGTTTCAGGACATCAACTATCAGCTCTCCCAAAACGAAGATAAGACGGCAATCTTTGAGGGGTGGTGTGATTTCCTCAATTATTTTGACAGTTCGATTCATTTTCAGCTGTCTTTTTTGAACCTTGCGGCATCGGAGGAGACCTTTGCTAACTCCATTTCCATCCCGCCCCAGAGGGACGCCTTTGACAGTATCCGCGAGGAATACACCACAATGCTGCAAAATCAGCTGGCCAGAGGTAACAACGGTCTCATCAAGACCAAATACCTGACCTTTGGTATCGACGCGGACAGCATCAAAGCCGCCAAGCCCCGTCTGGAGCGTATTGAGACCGATATACTTAATAACTTCAAGCGTCTTGGTGTAGCTGCCAGAACGCTGGACGGTAAAGAAAGGCTTTTTCAGCTTCATGCGGTATTCCACATGGATGAACAACTCCCGTTTCAGTTTGAATGGGACTGGCTGGCTCCTTCCGGTCTGTCCACAAAGGATTTTATTGCACCAAGCTCCTTTGAGTTCCGCACCGGCAAGCAGTTCCGTATGGGCAAGAAATACGGGACTGTTTCTTTTTTGCAGATTCTCGCACCGGAGCTGAATGACCGTCTGTTGGCTGATTTTCTGGATATGGAAAGCTCGCTCATTGTGAGTATGCACATTCAGTCGGTGGATCAGGTGAAAGCCATCAAAACGGTAAAGCGGAAGATTACCGACCTGGACCGCAGCAAGATCGAGGAACAGAAAAAAGCAGTCCGTGCCGGATACGACATGGACATCATTCCATCTGACCTTGCTACCTACGGCAGTGAAGCGAAAAAACTCTTGCAGGATTTGCAGAGCCGCAACGAGAGAATGTTCCTTTTGACCTTTCTGGTGCTGAACACAGCGGACAATCCCCGTCAGCTTGGCAACAACATCTTTCAGGCAGGCTCTATTGCTCAGAAGTATAACTGTCAGCTGACCAGGCTGGACTTCCAGCAGGAAGAAGGGCTGATGAGCTGTCTGCCTCTGGGTCTCAATCAGATTGAGATCCAGCGAGGACTGACCACCAGTTCCACAGCTATCTTTGTGCCCTTTACTACGCAGGAACTGTTCCAGAACGGGAAAGAAGCTCTGTACTACGGCATCAATGCTCTGTCCAACAACCTCATCATGGTGGACAGAAAGCTGCTGAAAAACCCCAACGGCCTGATTCTGGGTACGCCGGGTTCCGGTAAGTCCTTCAGCGCAAAACGAGAAATTGCCAACTGCTTTTTGCTTACCAGTGATGATGTCATTATCTGTGACCCGGAAGCGGAGTACGCACCTCTTGTTGAGCGTCTGCATGGGCAGGTCATCAAGATCTCACCTACTTCAACCAACTATATCAATCCGATGGATCTGAATCTGGACTATTCGGATGATGAAAGCCCGCTGTCACTCAAGTCTGACTTTATCCTCAGCTTGTGTGAGCTGATCGTGGGCGGTAAGGAGGGCTTGCAGCCGGTGCAGAAAACCATTATTGACCGTTGTGTACGGTTGGTTTACAACAAATATCTCAATGACCCAAAGCCGGAGAATATGCCGATTTTGGAGGACCTTTATAACTTGCTGCGGGAGCAGGAAGAAAAAGAAGCTCAGTACATTGCAACGGCATTGGAAATCTATGTAACGGGTTCGTTGAATGTGTTCAATCATCAGAGCAATGTGGACATTGATAACCGGATTGTCTGCTATGACATCAAGGAACTGGGCAAGCAGCTTAAAAAAATCGGAATGCTGGTAGTTCAGGATCAGGTGTGGAACCGTGTCACCATCAACCGTGCCGCTCACAAGTCTACCCGCTACTACATCGACGAGATGCACCTGCTTTTGAAGGAGGAGCAGACCGCCGCCTATACGGTGGAAATCTGGAAGCGATTCAGAAAATGGGGCGGTATTCCGACAGGTATCACCCAGAATGTCAAAGACCTTTTGAGCAGCCGTGAGGTGGAGAACATCTTTGAAAACTCGGACTTCGTGTATATGCTCAACCAGGCAGGCGGAGACCGTCAGATCCTCGCCAAGCAGCTGGGTATTTCCACACACCAATTATCTTATGTGACCCACTCCGGTGAGGGCGAGGGCCTGCTGTTCTATGGCTCTACAATCCTGCCTTTCGTGGATCACTTCCCGAAGAATACCGAGCTTTACCGCATTATGACCACCAAACCCCAGGAACTGAAAAAGAAGGAGGATGAATGATGATGAACCCCAACATTTTGAATAAAAATCCGCTGATGTTTTTTGACAGGGCGGTAAATGCCCAGCGCAGCCAGCTGCTTACAGTCATGGCCGATGCGGTAAGTGAGTGCCGCACGGCGGCAGATCAGGCAGCCGAACTGAATGAGACCGGTCAGGTGGGGCTGCTCCGTCTGGCAGAGGTCTGGAGCGCCATCCGTGCCAAGGAAGGTATGGGTGGTCTGGTTCTGGAAGGAACCGAAGCGAAGATCCTGTCCGATGTGGTGGCACAGTTTTATGCCTACCTGTCCGGCTGTATGTTCAACGATCCGGTGGGAATGGCCATTTATGCAGAGCTGCACTACATGATGTCCTCCCTCATGCTGGGGGAATGGTTTGAATAAGGAACCGCGTCTGCGCTTTACTGATGAGGAACGGTCTGACCCTGCACTGGAAAAGCCGATCCGTAAAGCGGAGAAAGCTGCGGCCAGAGCAGATAAGGCGCAGGCCAATATCCCAAAGAAAAAGGTCAGGCAGACGGTCATTGACCCGGATACCGGAAAAAAGACCTCGAAGCTGACCTTTGAGGACAAGAAAAAGCCACCCTCCAAAGTTTCTCAAGGAGTCAGGGAAGCTCCCGTCCATCTGGTTGCGGGCAAGCTCCACAAAGAGATCCGGGAAACAGAGCAGGACAATGTGGGCGTGGAAAGCGCCCACAAGTCCGAGGAGGCGGTGGAGACCGGCGCTTATCTGGTGCGGGAGGGCTATCGCAGCCACAAGCTGAAGCCGTACCGCAAAGCAGCACAGGCAGAGCGCCAACTGGAAAAGGCAAATGTAAATGTTCTGTACCAGAAATCTTTGCAGGAAAATCCCCAGTTTGCCAGCAATCCGTTTTCCCGCTGGCAGCAAAAGCAGGCCATTAAAAAGCAGTATGCCGCCGCCAAACACGCCGGTCAGACTGCCGGAAATACCGCCCAGGCTGCATCCAAAACCGGAAAAGCCGCAAGGACGGTAAAAGAAAAGGCACAGCAGGCAGGGGCGTTCGTCATGCGCCACAAGAAGGGTTTCCTGATGGCAGGGGTTTTGTTCCTCATTACCTGTATGCTGATGAATACCATGTCCTCCTGCTCCATGATGGCGCAGAGCATCGGTTCCGTTCTCTCCGGCACTACTTATCCGTCGGATGACCCGGAAATGCTGGCAGTGGAGGCAGATTATGCAGCCAGAGAAGTCCAGTTGCAGGAGGAAATCGACAACATTGAAAGCAGCCACCCAGGGTATGACGAGTATCGCTATGACCTTGGTATGATCGGCCATGACCCTCATGAGCTGGCAGCATTTCTGTCTGCCGTCTTGCAAGGTTACACCCAGCAGAGTGCTCAGGCAGAGCTGGCGCGTGTGTTTGCAGCACAGTATCAGCTGACGCTTACTGAGGAAGTGGAGATCCGCTACCGCACGGAGACCTCCACCGACCCGGAGACCGGCGAGACCACCTCAGAAGAAGTCCCCTATGAGTATTACATTTTGAATGTGAAACTCACCAGCAAGCCCATTTCCGCTGTGGCGTCGGAGTTACTGACCCCGGAGCAGATGGAAATGTATCAGGTTTACCGGCAGACCATGGGCAATAAGCCGCTGTTGTTTGGCGGTGGTTCCCCTGACATGAGCAATTCCGAGGACTTGACCGGTGTACAGTTTGTAAATGGAACCCGTCCCGGAAATCCGCAGTTGGTGGAGCTGGCCAAGCGTCAGGTCGGCAATGTGGGCGGCTATCCTTATTGGAGCTGGTATGGCTTTGACAGCCGCGTGGAGTGGTGCGCCTGCTTTGTATCCTGGTGTTATAACCAGGCTGGAAAAAGTGAGCCGCGCTTTGCAGGCTGTGAGTGGCAGGGCGTTCCGTGGTTCCAGTCTCATGGACAATGGGGTGCAAGAGGCTATAACAATCTGGCTCCCGGAGATGCAATTTTCTTTGATTGGGATTTAGATGGGACAGCAGACCATGTGGGTATCGTGATCGGTACGGATGGCAGCCGTGTTTATACGGTGGAGGGAAATTCCGGCGATGCCTGCAAGATCAAAAGTTATGACCTGAATTATCAAAGTATTAAGGGCTACGGCCTGATGAACTGGTAACAGACTTTGTGGAAAGGAGTGAACGGTTATGGCAAAAAATAAAATTGAACGTATCGACCAGGAAATTGAGAAAACCCGTGAGAAGATTGCGGAATATCAGGAAAAGCTCAAGACCCTGGAAGCACAGAAAACGGAGGCAGAGAATCTGGAAATCGTTCAGATGGTTCGTGCGTTACGCATGACTCCAGCACAGCTGAACGCTATGCTTTCCGGTGGAATGAACCACGGCAGAGATACAGCACTGTCGGAATCAAATAATCAGGAGGTTACCGCTTATGAAGAATAAAAGAATTTGCAAAACACTTTCCGCCCTTTGCCTGACAATGGTTGTGGCATTTGGCTTTACGATCCCTGCTTTCGCACAGGGGTCAGAACAGGCTCCGGCGGCACCGGCAGAGGATTCTACCAATGACAGCAATGTGATTGTGGAAGAAACAGAACCGGCACCGGCACTTACACCAGATGGCAATGCCGCTCTGGTGGATGATTTTGGTGGCAATAAGCAGCTCATTACCGTTACCACCAAGGCTGGCAACTATTTTTACATTTTGATCGACAGGGCTAATGAGGATAAAAAGACTGCTGTTCACTTTCTGAACCAGGTGGATGAAGCGGATTTGATGGCACTGATGGAAGATGAAAATGTCAAAGAGGAGTCGGCTGCTGTGTGTAGCTGTTCAACAAAATGTGAAGCAGGGGCAGTCAATACGGCCTGCCCGGTCTGCGCAACTGATAAGAGTAAATGTACGGGCAAAGCACCGGAACCTCCGGCAGAAACATCGGAGCCGGAAAAAGAGAAGCCTGCCGGATTGAACCCGGCTGCGATAGTCCTTTTGCTGGCTCTGCTGGGAGGCGGTGGCGTATTTGCCTACTTGAAGCTCGTTAAGAATAAGCCTAAGACCAAGGGCAATGACAGTCTGGACGATTATGATTATGGCGAGGAAGATTCCGAGGAATGGGAAACCGAGGATGAGGAGTCGGACGAGCCGGACGCTGACGGGGGCAGCACAGAAGAAGATGACGAGGACAGCGTGAAATGACCCGATTCACAGACAGTCCCTATGAACGCATGATGACACGCAGACCGGAGGGCGGGAAGGAAACTTCCCGTCCTCCTTCTTTACCCCACAGCCACCCCTGCTATGGCTGCGGGAATTATGGAAGACCCTGCGTAGGTATCTGTCACCGGGAAATGTCCCGATGGCTCAAAGAGAGGAGGAACCATCATGGCTCAACATAAATTGGTAATTGCCGAAAAACCATCAGTTGCCCAGAATTTGGCGGCGGTGATCGGCGCAACCGTCCGTAAGGACGGGTATCTGGAGGGCAACGGCTGGCGTGTCAGCTGGTGCGTGGGCCACCTGGCCGGTCTTGCGGATGCAGACAGCTATGACCCAAAGTATGCCAAGTGGCGATATGATGATCTGCCTATCCTGCCGGAACATTGGCAGATGGTGGTAGGAAAAGATAAGAAAAAGCAGTTTGATATTCTCAAAAAGCTGATGAATGCCCCGGATGTGACGGAAGTGGTAAATGCCTGTGATGCCGGACGCGAGGGCGAGATGATCTTCCGTAGCGTCTATGAGCTGGCAGGTTGCAAGAAGCCGATGAAAAGGCTCTGGATTTCTTCGATGGAAGACTCCGCCATAAGGGAAGGCTTTGCAAACCTGCGCCCCAGTGCGGACTATGACGGACTTCGAGATGCTGCCCTCTGCCGTGCCAAGGCCGACTGGCTGGTGGGGATCAATGCGACAAGGCTTTTTTCCGTGCTGTATCACCGTACCCTCAACATCGGGCGCGTGATGTCCCCAACACTGGCGCTCATTGTCCGGCGAGAAGCTGAGATCGACACCTTTCAGCCGATTCCCTTTTATACCGTGGCGCTGGAGCTGCTCGGTCTTACCGTATCCGGGGAGCGCATGGCGAATAAAGCCGCTGCCGAGCAGCTGAAAGAAGCCTGTCAGGGTGCAAATGTCACAATCAAAAAGGTGGAGTGCAAGGAAAAGTCCGAAAAGCCGCCTGCCCTCTATGACCTGACTACCCTGCAAAGAGATGCCAACCGCCTGCTTGGATTTACAGCCCAGCAGACCCTGGACTATCTACAAAGCCTGTATGAAAAGAAGCTCTGCACCTATCCCCGTACTGACAGCCGCTATCTGACTGGTGATATGGCAGACAGCCTGCCGTTGCTGGTGAATCTGGTTGCCAGTGCTATGCCGTTTCGCAAAGGGATCGCCATTACCTGTGATCCGCATACGGTCATCAACGATAAGAAAGTAACCGACCATCACGCAGTAATCCCTACCAGAAATCTCAAGGATGCAGACCTTTCTGCCCTTCCTGCGGGAGAAAAAGCGGTGCTGGAGCTGGTGGCCCTGCGTCTGATGTGCGCCGTAGCCCAGCCCCATATCTATTCGGAAACTGTTGTGATTGCAGCGTGTGCCGGTGGGGAGTTTACCACAAAAGGAAAAACGGTGAAGCATCCCGGATGGAAAGCACTGGAGGACGCTTACCGTGCCAAAATGAAGGATGCAGAGCCGAAAAAAGAGGGCGCAGAGAAAGCCCTGCCGGAGCTGACCGAAGGACAGACCCTTTCGGTTGCTGCGGCAATCGTCAAAGAAGGCAAAAGCAGTCCGCCTCAGCACTTTACGGAGGATACCTTGTTGTCCGCAATGGAGACTGCCGGAAAAGAGAATATGCCGGAGGACGCCGAGCGAAAAGGTCTGGGGACACCGGCCACCCGTGCCGGTATTTTGGAAAAGCTGGTATCTGCCGGTTTTCTGGAGCGAAAAAAGAACAGAAAAACGGTGCAGCTTCTTCCTTCCCACGATGCAGTTTCCCTTATCACAGTCTTGCCGGAACAGCTGCAATCGCCGCTTCTGACTGCCGAGTGGGAGTACCGCCTGGGAGAGATCGAGCGCGGGCAGCTTGCCCCTGAGAAGTTTTTGGACGGGATCAGCACCATGCTGAAAGACCTGGTGGGAACTTATCAGGTCATCAAGGGAACCGAGTACCTGTTCACTCCGCTCCGTGAGGTGGTGGGTAAATGCCCTCGCTGCGGCGTTGAAGTTGCAGAACTGCAAAAAGGCTTCTTCTGTCAGAATGATTCTTGCAAATTTGCAATCTGGAAAAATAACAAATGGTGGGCTGCCAAGAAAAAACAGCCGACCAAGGCTGTGGTGTCTGCGCTGCTGAACGATGGCTGTGTCCGTGTGACGGGGCTATATTCGGAGAAAACCGGCAAGACCTACGATGCCACTGTGGTTTTGGAGGACGATGGACAGTATGCAAATTTCAAGCTGGAATTTGACCAGCGGAAAGGAGGCAGCCGATGAAGCTCTCTTTAGTGGAACGGGAAACCATTCTCCTCTATAACCAGGCAGAATCAATGGCTGAGGTCTATACCCACGATCCCCGTCTGATGGAGAAGCTGGAACTGCTGGCAAAAAAGCACCCCGACCAGATCACCCGAAAGGACGCCCATAACTTTACCGTCCCCAAGCGGTGTGTATCAGTCCGGGAGCCATACAGCGCCGAGCGTCGCAAAGCTGCCAGTGAGCGTGCGAAAGCCGCCGGATACCAGCCCCCTGTGAAAAAGTCCGGCAGTTAAAGGCACATGGCAGAGAATGTATTTGAAGCGGTCAAGCAGTCGGTCAGCACCAGAGAAGCGGCAGAGTTTTACGGGATAAAAGTCAGTCGAACTGGTATGGCCTGCTGTCCCTTTCACGATGATAAGAACCCCAGCATGAAGGTAGACCAGCGGTTCCACTGCTTTGGTTGCGGTGCAGATGGGGATGTGATCGACTTTACCGCAAAGCTCTTTAACCTCTCCCCAAAAGAAGCGGCGGAGAAACTGGCACAGGACTTTGGCCTGATCTATGACAGTCAGGCCCCGCCCCGCAGGAGATATGTCCGGCAAAAAACCGAGGCACAGAAGTTTCGGGAGGATCGACAGCGCTGTTATCGCGTACTGTCCGATTACTACTATCTGTTGAAAAAATGGGAAGCCGACTGTTCTCCCAGGACACCGGAGGAAGAACCGCACCCCCGTTTTGTGGAAGCAATCCAGAAGAAAGCCTATGTAGAATACCTGCTGGACCTTTTCCTTTATGAAAGTGAAGAAGAACAAAAGGCATGGATTGCAGAACACACAGCAGAAATCACACACTTGGAAAGGAGATTGAAAATCATGGCTGAGAACAAACCCACCAACCGAGAACGGCTAAGGGAAATCACAGATGGCATCGAGCAGGGCATCAAAGAACTGTTTGAGAGTGAAAAGTATATGCGCTATCTGTCCGTCATGTCCCGCTTCCACCGCTATTCGGTAAACAACACCATGCTCATCTATATGCAGAAGCCGGACGCCACATTGGTAGCCGGATACAATAAGTGGAAAGACCAGTTTGAGCGTCATGTAAAAAAGGGCGAGCATGGCATTACCATCATCGCTCCCACACCGTATAAGAAGAAAATCGAGGAGCAGAAGCTGGACCCAGATACCAAGGCTCCGATTCTGGATAAAGACGGAAAGATCGTCACAGAGGAAAAAGAAATCGAGATTCCCATGTTTCGCCCTGTCAAGGTCTTTGATGTGAGTCAGACCGACGGGAAACCTTTGCCGGAGCTTGCTTCCTCCCTTTCCGGCAATGTGCCAAACTATGAGGCATTCATGGAGGCCCTGCGCCGCAGCGCACCGGTGCCGATTACTTTTGAAGCAATGGCCGCTGATACGGACGGCTATTTTTCTGCTGATCATCAGAAAATTGCCATTCGTCAGGGCATGAGTGAGGTTCAGACGGTTTCAGCCACAGTACACGAGATTGCCCACAGCAAGCTCCATGACCCTAAAAAATATGAAATGCTACCGTCATGGAAGGTTGTGCAGGAGAGTGAAGGTGGAACCAAGCATGATTTCAAGTTGGATTTTGCCACAGAAAAAGAAGCCGAACAGTTTGCTTCTGATATGGATTGGCGTTATGTGGACGAAAATCAGTTTGAATGGCGTCTTGCAGTTGAGGAAGATGCAACCGCAGAAAAACAGGCAATCAAAAACCGTCACACGGAAGAAGTGGAGGCTGAAAGCATCTCCTATGCAGTCTGCAAATATTTTGGCATTGAGACAGGAGAAAACAGCTTTGGCTATATTGCCAGTTGGAGTCAAGGCAAGGAGCTGAAAGAGTTGAGAGCCAGTTTGGAGACCATCAACAAAACCTCCGGCACTTTGATCTCCGACATTGAGCGCCACTATAAGGAAATCTGCAAAGAGCGCGGAATCGACCCTCATGCAAAGGTAGAGCCGGAACCCGCCCCGATAGAGCAGCCAGAAGATGCCGCTAAGGTATCTGATAGACAGCAGACCGGCGATCTGACCTACTATGTAGCAGAGTGCATGGAATTTCCAAACCTCGGAGAATACCACGATAACCTGTCTTTGGAGGAAGCAATCCGCATTTATCAGGAGATTCCGGCAGAACGAATGAACGGAATCAAGGGCATTGGTTTTGAGCTGAAAGACGGAAGCGACTATGAAGGACCTTTTCCGATTTTGACCGGCCAGACCATTGACCTGGACACCATCCAGGCAATCGACTATTACCGTGATAATCCTCTGGTGCAAAAAGCGGTAAAGGAACTGGCTGTGGCAATGCCGGAAATGGAAGTGCTGGGGGCGGACGCCAACCAGCAGGAGGCTTTGTTTCTGATTGACGATGCCACCTATCTTCATATCCAGTCCTGTGACAGCGGCTGGGACTATACCCTTTACGATGCCGCGTCCATGAAAGAGCTGGATGGTGGTCAGCTGGATATGCCGGAGATTTCCCGCATGAAGGCAGTTCTCCAGATTTGTGATGACAACGATTTGGGCAGAGACTCGGTAAAATACGCACCGTTGTCCATGATTGAGACCTTGCAGGAAGCTGCCTACCAGCAGATGCAGACAGAGGCCAGTCAGATGGCTGCTTCTTCCCAGCTGCCGGAAGCACAAGAGCAGGCGCTGGATGAATACCCTATGCCTGATGAGCAGGTATCCACACCGGATATGCAGGAATACGGCTACTCCTATGATGGGATGCTCCCTGTCACCAGAGAACTGGCGCTGGAACTGGATGCCGCTGGTTTGACTGTCTATGTGCTGCATGAGGACAATACGGAGAGTATGGTATTTGACCCGCAGGAAATCATGGATCATGGCGGCATTTTCGGTGTGGACCGTGAGGAATGGGAGAAAAGCCCTCAGTTCCATGAAAAGGTCATGGAGCGCCAGGAACATCAGCAGGAACGGGAACAGGCATTTCTTGCTCAGAACAGAGATTGCTTTGCCATCTATCAGGTGAGCCGTGACGATCCGCAGAATGTGCGCTTTATGAATCTGGACTGGTTACAGACCCATGATATTTCCATAGACCGCAGCAATTATGACCTCATTTACACAGCTCCTCTGAGGGAGTCTGGCACTGTGCCGGAGCAGCTGGAAAAACTATATGAGCAGTTTAATCTGCAAAAACCGGTGGATTTTCACAGTCCTTCTATGAGTGTCAGTGACATCGTTGCGATCAAGCAGGATGGTAAGGTATCCTGTCATTACTGTGACAGTGTTGGTTTTACCCAGATTCCCGGATTCCTGCCGGAAAATCCGCTGAAAAATGCGGAGATGGCCGTGGAGGACGATTACGGCATGATCGACGGTATCATCAACAATGGCGCAAAAGAGCCTGCGGTGGCAGAGCTGGAACAGCAGGCCCGCAGCGGTCAGCCCATTTCCCTGATGGATTTGGCTGCCGCTGCCCATCGGGAGGAACGGGAAAAGAAAAAGTCCGTCATGGAGCAGCTGAAAAGCCAGCCCAAGGCAGAACACAAAAAGACAGCGCCCAAAAAGAGTGCAGAAAGGGAGATTTGATATGGGAAACTTTACTTTTGAGGAAATGAACCTGATGTGCATTTACAATACCGGCAGCCGCACCGGATTGATCGACAGTCTGCGTGAGATGCGCGGCGAGCTTTCGCCAGAGGAAACGGAACTGAGGGAGCTGACCGACAGCGCCCTTTGCAAGCTCCAAACCATGACGGATGATGAATTTGCGGAATTGGAATTGTACCCGGATTTTGACCAGTAAACACCATAATCGCAGGGATGGGGTGGCAATATGCCACCCCACCTCTTTACCCAAAAACCGAAAGGAGGACAGAATACTATGCCAACCAAAGCTGAACTATATGCACAGATGGCGGAGAAGGTGACAACGCAGCTCACGGGGAGCTGGCAGGAATGGGCAGGGTTTCTCACTACTGCTTCCCGCCTTTACAAGTACCCGTTCCATGAGCAGCTGATGATCTATGCCCAGCGCCCGGACGCTACCGCCTGTGCAGAGTACGATTTGTGGAATGAAAAGATGGGCCGGTATGTAAGGCGCGGCTCCAAGGGAATCGCTCTGGTGGACGATTCCGGGGACAGACCTCGCCTGCGTTATGTCTTTGACATTTCCGACACCGGAACCCGTGAACATTCCCGCACTCCCTGGCTGTGGCAGCTGGAGGAGCGCCATCTGGATTCCGTACAGGTCATGCTGGAGCGCACCTATGATGTTTCCGGTGATGACCTTGCCGGACAGCTCACTAAGGTAGCCGGAAAACTGGCTGAGGAATACTGGACGGAGCATCAGCAGGACTTCTTCTATATCGTTGACGGTTCCTTTTTGGAGGAATATGATGAGTTTAACATCGGAGTACAGTTCAAGGCAGCAGCCACCGTCAGCATCACTTACGCTTTGATGTCCCGCTGCGGACTGGAGCCGGAACGCTACTTCGACCACGAAGATTTCATGGCAATCTTTGATTTCAATACCCCGTCAACCATCGGGGCGCTGGGAACAGCGGTCAGCCAGATCAACCAGCAGGTGCTGCGGCAGATCGGCGTTACCGTCCGAAATGCAGAGCGCGAAGCCAACCAAGAAAGGAGCAAACAAGATGAACAATCCCATGACCTATATCCAGAACGGAGACTATCTGATTCCCGACCTGAAGTTGAGCCAGCAGCCGGAGAAACCCCTGGGCAAGTACGGCAGGATGAGGAAAACCTACCTGAAGGAACATCGTCCCATCCTCTACAACCAGATGTTGCTGAGCGAGAAGTTGTACCCGCACCTTCTGGAGATCGACGAGACCGCCCAGAGCAGACTGGAGCAGATGATGCCCCAGCTGGCGAAGGAAGCGGGAGCCACCGAGGAACTGAAAGCCAGCGATCCCATGAAGTGGGTGGGGCTGATGAACACCTGCAAAGCTCAGGCCGAGGAAATCCTGATGGCGGAGCTTATCAACAGCTGACTCTAAACCTGTTCCTCTCCGAAGCAGAACAGATCCAATCCATAGATGAAGCAGAGAATGTAGCGCATACATCCTCTGCTTTTTCTTTTGCCCAAAATGACATCGACCATGTGCTGCGTTTGGGCGGCAATACAGATCGTCAGAGGGAGCGTGTGGTTGCAGCCTTTGAAAAGCAGAAAACCACCGCTGAGATTGCCGAGATACTGAAAACGCTGTACCACGGCGGCAATGGCCTTGGCAGTGTGAGCGCATGGTATGCCGAGGATGGTATCCATCTTTCACATGGGAAGTCTGTCCGTTATGACAGGTCTGCCCAGGTCATTTCCTGGGAGAGCGCCGCAGAGCGTATCGGGGAGCTTTTGGAGAGCGGCCAGTTTGCCTCCAATGTGGAGCTTGCAGAAGTGGCAGGCTATGAACGCTCCCTCCTCTCGGAAAAGCTCTGGCATCTGTATCACGATCTCAGTGAGGGTGCCAGAGAAGCCGGATATTTGTCCTGCCTGTCAGAGATCAAAGGCAATGGTTTCCCGGAGGAGACTCGCCGCCTGGCGGAGCAGATGAGTGACCTGGCTTTCCGCCAGACCCTCAAGGAAGAATACGCCGCCTTCTGGACTGCCTATCAGCAGGACCGTGACCTGTTGCGTTTTCACTATCACAGACCAAGGGAGATCTGGGAGAACCTGAAGGACCTTGACCTGCCCCGCAGGACCTTTTCTTCAGACCTTTCCCAAGTGCCAACCGTTCAGCACTTCATTACCGAGGATGAGATCGACGCCGCTATGACCGGCGGCAGCAGTTTCGCCGGAGGAAAAGGCCGTATCTATGCGTTCTTCATGGCAAACCATACGGATAAGGAGAAAGTAAGATTCCTCAAAGACGAGTATGGCATTGGCGGACGCTCTCATGCCTTGTCCGGTGCAACACACAGCGGCGAAGATCACGATGGGAAAGGACTGCACTATAAAAAGCAGGACTGCCCGGATGTTCACTTGAACTGGGAAAAGGTTGCCAAGCGCATTACCTCACTTGTCCAGAAAGAACGCTATCTTACCGAACAGGAACAGGCACAGTATGACAAGATCCAGTCTGAACAGGAACTGGCCGAAGAAGATGCCATTCAAGCCCAGCAGCCGGAGATGGATGAAGAAACACCAAAGCCTACCCTTGGGGAGCAGTTTGAGCAGTATAAGCCTGTGGTGACTGCCGCCATTTCCGAGGATACCGCATATCGCAATGCCTGCGGTCATTCTGACCGTGAAAATGCTGTCATCGAGGGTAATGCCGCTGTGCGCCGTGCGATCCTTGGTTCTAAGGATATGGAGCTGATCCGACTCTATTCGGATGTGCCGGAGTTCCGCCAGCGTCTGCACCGGGAAGTGATCGACGAAACCTATCCAAAGCTCCATGAACTTCTGCGCCCTCTTTCTCAGGAAGATATTGATACTGCCCTTTGTGCATGGAACGGCAATATCGAGAGTAAACACGCTGTTGTCCGCTATATGAAAGACCATGCAAGAGAAAAAGATACCGCCGCATGGCTGGCTCAGGAATACAGCGGCAACGACAGCAAGAGCCTATTTGTGATCCGCGCCGGAAGCCCAGAAGGGATTGAGCTGCCCTGGCCCAAGGTACAGCGCCGGATTGCCCAGCTTATCAAGGAGGACCGGTTCTATACCGAAGAAGAACAGGACCGTTTTGACGACATCGACTCAATCGCCATCCGGGAAGCTCTGGAGGAAAGAGGGATCGTCAACGGCCAGGTGGCAGACCCGGAAAAACTGGACAATGATCCGTTTATCCAACAGGTGATGTCGGATGTAGAGCAGATCGCAACTGCTGAGACAGAGCAGACTTCCGAAGTTGCTATTTCCGATGAGGAATATGATGCAGTTCGCCGCCCAACTCCGCAAAGAACATCCTATGACCCTGCTGCCCCGGTTTATGCCGTGGGCGATACCGTGTATATCGAGGATGACGCCTATCAGATCACCGAGCTGCGGGAGGACACCGTACAGCTTCTGCCCACCGGGATGGTATATCCCATCTACCGGGCAGAGCGCAAAGAACAGTTCGAGCAGCTGCTTCGGGCAGACCGCCGCAATGCTTACTATACCGAGTTTCTTCCTACTGACCCGGACAAGGCAGATCAGGACTTGCGGGATGTATTGGCTCATGGACTGATGGATGAAGCGGATAAAAAGCAGATTTCCACGCTGCTGGAATCCGGCAGGAGCAACAGCGAGATCGCCTATTGGCTGAGCAGAGCCTATTCCGGTGAGATTGAGACACTGAATCTGGAGACCGGCGATATTGCCGATTACCGTACCACGGCACAGGGCATAGAACTGGAAGTCATGGATGCAGAGGAAAAGCGTCTGGCTATGCTGTATTTCCGCTGGGATGAGGTTGCACCGTTGCTGCGCGGGATGTATGCCCGTCAGCTGGATGGCTTTGAACAGGAACGCCCCGAACCGGCTGCCGAAGCCCCGACCTTCCATTCCGAGACCGTGGCCGTCTATCCGGGCGATAAGAACAATCTGCCTTATGATGTGGTGGTGGAACGACTGCATATCGAGGAGCCGGAGCCACCAGTACCTGTGACAGAGCCGGAGAAAACTTTTGAGGAAGTGCTGGACGAACACCCGGTTTCCATTCAGGTCAATGGCCAGTGGGAGACCTTCTCCAATGCCAAAGCTGCCGAGGAAGCCTCCTATGAGGAATACAAGGCTAACCTGCGCCGCAATGCAAAAAACTTCCGCATTACCGATGAGCATTTGGGCGAAGGCGGTCCGAAAGCCAAGTTCCAGGCAAATATCAATGCGATTCGTTTGCTGAAAGAGCTGGAAGCTGCCGGACAGCAGGCAAGCCCCGAACAGCAGGAGGTTCTTTCTCGATATGTGGGCTGGGGCGGTCTCTCTGATGCGTTTGACCCGGAGAAACCGGCATGGGCTTTAGAGTATGCTCAGCTAAAAGAGCTGCTGACCCCGGAGGAATATGCCGCCGCCAGAAGCTCTACCCTCAACGCCCATTACACCAGCCCTACGGTCATTCAGGCCATCTATGAAGCGGTGGACCGTATGGGATTTGAGACCGGAAATATTCTGGAGCCGTCTATGGGTGTGGGCAATTTCTTTGGTATGCTGCCGGAGAAAATGCGAAACAGCCGTCTGTACGGCGTGGAGCTGGACCCTGTTTCCGGGCGCATCGCAAAGCAGCTCTATCCCAAGGCGGACATCACAGTAGGCGGCTTTGAGACCACCGATAGGCGTGACTTCTTTGACCTTGCCATCGGCAATGTACCTTTCGGTCAGTATCAGGTCAATGACAAAGCCTACAACAAGCTGAATTTTAGTATTCACAACTACTTTTTCGCCAAAGCACTGGACCAGGTGCGTCCCGGCGGCGTGGTGGCTTTTGTAACCTCCCGCTATACGATGGACGCCAAGGATTCCACCGTGCGCCGCTATCTTGCCCAGCGTGCCGAGCTGTTGGGAGCTATCCGTCTGCCTAATGACGCGTTCAAAAAGAATGCCGGTGCCGAGGTGGTATCGGACATCATCTTCCTCCAAAAGCGGGACCGCCCGCTGGACATTGTGCCGGAATGGACTCAAACCGGACAGACGGAGGACGGATTTGCCATCAACCGGTATTTTATCGACCACCCGGAAATGGTGCTGGGCAGACAGGAGCCGGTAAGCACTGCTCATGGTATGGACTACACCGTGAACCCTATCGAGGGACTGGAGCTTTCCGACCAGCTGCATGATGCGGTGAAGTATATTCATGGCACTTATCAGGAGGCAGAGCTGCCGGAGCTGGGCGAAGGCGAAGCTATTGACACCTCCATTCCTGCCGACCCCAATGTGAAGAACTATTCCTATGCCATTGTAGACGGGCAGGTGTACTACCGGGAAAACAGTCGTATGGTGCGCCCGGATCTCAACACCACCGCAGAAGCCCGTGTAAAAGGTCTTGTGGGACTGCGTGATTGTGTGCAGGAACTGATCGACCTTCAGATGGATGCAGCGGTTCCGGACAGCACCATTCGGGAGAAGCAGGCGGAACTGAACAGCCTCTATGACAGCTTTTCTGCCAAATACGGTCTCATCAATGACCGTGCAAACCGTCTGGCCTATGCAGATGATTCTTCCTATTACCTGCTCTGTGCGCTGGAAGTCATCGACGAGGACGGAAAGCTGGAGCGCAAGGCGGATATGTTCACCAAGCGGACCATCAAGCCCCATCAGGCGGTGGCTGTGGTGGATACGACAAGTGAAGCACTGGCGGTGTCCATCTCGGAAAAAGCCTGCGTGGATATGGACTATATGAGCCAGCTTACCGGAAAAACAAAAGAAGAACTGGCCGGAGAGCTGCAAGGCGTAATCTTCCGTGTACCGGGACAGCTGGAGAAAGACGGCACACCCCATTATGTGACTGCTGATGAATACCTCTCCGGCAATGTACGCCGCAAACTGCGTCAGGCGCAACGGGCCGCACAGCAGGACCCGGTTTATGCAGTCAATGTGGAAGCTCTTACCGCCGCCCAGCCCAAAGACCTGGATGCGTCGGAGATTGAGGTGCGTCTGGGCGCTACCTGGATCGACAAAGAGTACATCCAGCAGTTTATGTACGAAACCTTCAACACCCCGTTTTATCTCCAGCGCAGCATCGAGGTCAACTATTCGTCCTTTACCGCTGAATGGCAGATCAAGGGGAAATCTTCCGTATCCTACAACGATGTGGCAGCTTATACCACCTATGGGACCAGTCGTGCCAATGCCTATAAGATTTTAGAGGACAGCCTGAACCTGCGAGATGTCCGTATCTATGACACCATAGAGGACGCAGACGGAAAAGAGCGCCGCGTGCTGAACGCCAAGGAGACCACCCTGGCTGCCCAAAAACAGCAAGCTATCAGGGAAGCCTTTAGGGACTGGATCTGGAGAGACCCGGAACGCCGCCAGACTTTGGTGCGCCAGTACAACGAGGAAATGAACTCTACCCGTCCCCGTGAATATGATGGCAGCCACATCACTTTTGGAGGGATGAACCCGGCCATTACCCTGCGGGAACACCAGAAAAGCGCCATTGCCCATGTGCTGTATGGAGGAAATACCCTGTTGGCACATGAAGTAGGCGCAGGCAAAACTTTTGAAATGGTAGCTGCTTCGATGGAAGCCAAACGCCTGGGCCTGTGTCAAAAATCTCTCTTTGTGGTGCCCAACCACCTGACAGAGCAGTGGGCGTCGGAGTTTCTGCGTCTCTATCCTTCCGCCAATATCTTAGTCACCACAAAAAAGGACTTTGAGACCCATAACCGCAAAAAGTTCTGCGCTCGTATTGCGACGGGTGATTATGATGCCATTATCATGGGACACAGCCAGTTTGAGCGTATCCCCATCAGCCGGGAGCGTCAGGAACGGCTTCTCTATGAACAGATCGACGAGATCACTGAGGGGATTGCAGAGGTACAGGCCAGTGGCGGCGAGCGTTTTACCGTCAAGCAGCTGGAGCGTACCAGAAAGTCTCTGGAAGCCAGACTGGAAAAGCTGCAAGCCGAAGGGCGAAAAGACGATGTGGTAACCTTCGAGCAGCTGGGTGTGGACCGTTTGTTTGTGGACGAGGCCCACAACTATAAAAACCTGTTTCTATACACAAAAATGAGGAATGTGGCAGGCTTATCCACATCGGACGCGCAGAAATCCTCCGATATGTTTGCCAAGTGCCGCTATATGGACGAGATTACCGGAAACCGTGGCGTTATCTTTGCAACCGGAACCCCGGTCAGCAACTCCATGACCGAGCTTTACACCATGCAGCGGTATCTCCAGTATGACCGCCTGCAGGAACTGAACATGACCCATTTCGACTGCTGGGCCAGCCGTTTCGGAGAAACCGTCACGGCGCTGGAACTGGCCCCGGAGGGAACCGGCTATCGGGCGCGCACTCGATTCTCCAAGTTTTTCAACCTGCCGGAGCTGATGAACCTGTTCAAAGAAGTGGCGGACATCAAGACCGCCGACCAACTGAACCTGCCCACCCCGGAGGTGGAATACCACAACATCGTGGCGCAGCCTACCGAACATCAGCAGGAAATGGTCAAGACCCTTTCGGAGCGCGCATCGCTGGTACACAGCGGAACCGTTGACCCGTCCCAGGACAATATGCTCAAGATTACCTCGGATGGCCGTAAGCTGGGCCTGGACCAGAGAATCGTCAACCAGATGCTGCCGGATGAACCTAGCACAAAGGTCAATCAGTGCGTGGACAACATCATGCAGATCTGGCGGGATGGCAAAGCTGACAAGCTGACCCAACTGGTGTTCTGCGACATTTCTACACCGCAGGCAAAAGCTCCTGCAAGCAAGGCGGCGAAAACGCTGGATAATCCACTGCTTCACGCATTGGAAGGCTCTGTGCCTCTGCCGGAGCAGGAACCGGTCTTTACGGTATATGACGATATTCGTCAGAAACTCATTGCTCAGGGAATGCCTGCCGACCAGATCGCTTTTATCCATGAAGCCAATACCGAAGTGCGGAAAAAGGAGCTGTTCTCTAAGGTCCGTACCGGTCAGGTTCGTGTCCTTTTGGGCAGCACCGCCAAGATGGGCGCAGGCACCAATGTGCAGGACCGTCTGGTGGCACTTCATGACTTGGACTGTCCGTGGAGACCGGGAGACCTTGCCCAGCGCAAGGGCCGTATCGAGCGCCAGGGTAACCAGAATCCTCTTGTCCATGTGTACCGCTATGTGACCGAAGGAACCTTTGACGCATACCTCTGGGTGCGACACGAAGTCGCTTAAATCAACTGTCTGGCTATGACCAGACCTGTTATTCCATTAGCAGTAGTCTACTGTCA
>NZ_WKZJ01000017.1:0-44602 GCF_009679715.1 Faecalibacterium sp. BIOML-A1 | reverse complement strand
ATTGTTTTTAGTGTTTTTCCAAACACTTAAAAGGTTCCTTACAAGTTTTTCGATATTGTTCAATTTTCAAGGTCCTGTGCGCCTCAGCCTTGCGGCTGACGACCTGTTTATTGTACCACCGAAGTGGTTTTTTGTCAAGCCTTATTTTTTAGAAGCTTTTGAGCTTTCTGAACTTGAAACGCTTCAAACATCTCAGTGTCAACTGGTGTTTTCAGCGTCTATTGGTTCTTTTCAAGGGCTTCCTGCTGAGACTTCGGAAGTCATTCTTTTGCCTCAGCGCTTGGCGCTCAAGTATAATACCACACCCCCGCCTCCTTGTCAACACTTTTTGACAGATTTTTTCCATTCTTTTTTGCGCACGACCGGAAACGGCATCTGACCGTGAGGTATATGCGCCGCAGCTGCTTTGGTGCAGCTTGGCACAAATGCCTTTTCTCTTTGCTTATATAATGTATTATAAAGCTTTCGCCGTATAATATTTTGCGATATTACACCTCGGAAACAGGTGTGCGTTGTCAAGAGGTCTTGGCTCAGATTTTATCCTGAAAATTATCCATGAATTTTGGCTAAAACTCCAAAACGCAAAATGTAGTGGTATTTTCCTTGACTTGCCACTAGATAGTGATAGAATAGAGCTACATTCAGTTTGTTGGATATCGTGTGCGCAAAACGGGTATCTCTTATTGTAAGAGGTACCCGTTCACACTGTGCTTTATTTGTTAAGGAGGAGAGCCGATGAAGATCATCAAACGCAACGGTGCAGAGGTCCCCTTTGATATCACCAAGATCATCACCGCTGTTACTAAGGCCAGCGATTCTGTGAGCGGTCAGAGCCGTCTGACAAAGGACCAGATCACCCAGATCGCCGCTGCTGTTACCGACCAGTGTCAGGCGCTGAACCGCGCCGTCAGCGTGGAAGAAGTGCAGGATATGGTGGAGAACCAGCTCATGGACATCAAGGCACATGATGTGGCCCGGCACTACATCACCTACCGCTATGTGCAGAGCCTGAAGCGCCAGACCAACACCACCGATGAGCGCATCCTGAGCCTGATCGAGTGCCAGAACGAAGAGGTCAAGCAGGAGAACGCCAACAAGAACCCCACCGTGAACAGCGTACAGCGCGACTATATGGCCGGTGAGATCTCCAAAGATCTGACCGCCCGTCTGCTGCTGGACCCGGAGATCGTCAAGGCCCATCAGGAGGGCCTGATCCACTTCCACGATTCCGACTACTTTGCCCAGCACATGCACAACTGCGATCTGGTGAATCTGGAGGACATGCTGCAGAACGGCACCGTCATTTCCGGCACCTATATTGAAAAGCCTCACAGCTTCTCCACCGCCTGCAACATCGCCACCCAGATCATTGCACAGGTGGCATCCAACCAGTACGGCGGTCAGAGCATCAGCCTGACCCACCTCGCCCCCTTTGTGGATGTCTCCCGCAAGAAGATCGCCGCTGAGGTAGAAGTGGAAATGGCCGGTCTGGACGTTTCTGCCGAGCGCAAGAAGGAGATCGTGGAGCGCCGCCTGCGCAGCGAGATCAACCGCGGTGTGCAGACCATCCAGTATCAGGTGGTCACGCTGATGACCACCAATGGTCAGGCCCCCTTTATCACCGTGTTCATGTATCTGGGCGAGGCGCGCAATCCGCAGGAGAAGGCAGACCTTGCCATCATCATTGAGGAGACCATCCGCCAGCGCTATCAGGGCGTGAAGAACGAGGCCGGTGTGTGGATCACCCCCGCCTTCCCCAAGCTGATCTATGTGCTGGAAGAGGACAACATCCGCCCCGGCACTCCTTATTACTACCTGACCGAACTGGCCGCCAAGTGTACCGCAAAACGCATGGTGCCCGACTATATCTCCGAAAAGAAGATGCTGGAGCTCAAGGTAGACAAAAACGGCGAAGGCCACTGCTACACCTGCATGGGCTGCCGCAGCTTCCTGACCCCCTATGTGGACCCCGAGACCGGCAAGCCCAAGTACTACGGCCGGTTCAATCAGGGCGTTGTCACCATCAATCTGGTGGATGTGGCACTCTCCTCCAAGGGCAACTTTGAGAAGTTCTGGAAGATCTTCGACGAGCGTCTGGCCCTGTGCCACCGCGCACTGCAGGCACGGCACAAGCGGCTGCTGGGCACTCCCAGCGATGCCGCACCCATCCTGTGGCAGTATGGTGCGCTGGCCCGCCTGAAGAAGGGCGAAAAGATCGACAAGCTGCTGTTCGGCGGCTACTCCACCATCAGTCTGGGCTATGCCGGCCTGTATGAGTGCGTGAAGTATATGACCGGCAAGAGCCATACCGATGCCGGTGCCAAGCCCTTTGCTCTGAGCGTGATGCAGCACATGAACGACAAGTGCAACGCATGGAAAAAGGCCGAGAACATCGACTACTCCCTCTACGGCACCCCGCTGGAATCCACCACCTACAAGTTCGCCAAGTGCCTGCAGAAGCGCTTTGGCATCGTGCCCGGCATTACCGACAAGAACTATATCACCAACAGCTATCATGTGCATGTGTCGGAGCAGATCGATGCCTTCACCAAGCTGAAGTTTGAATCCGACTTCCAGCGCCTGTCTCCGGGCGGTGCCATCAGCTATGTGGAAGTGCCCAACATGCAGGACAATTTGGAAGCCGTCATAAGTGTGCTGCAGTTCATCTATGACAACATCATGTATGCGGAGTTGAACACCAAATCCGATTACTGTCAGGTCTGCGGTTATGACGGCGAGATCAAGATCGTGGAGGATGACGGCAAGCTGGTGTGGGAGTGCCCCAAGTGCGGCAACCGCGACCAGAACAAGCTGAATGTTGCCCGCCGCACCTGTGGCTATATCGGCACCCAGTTCTGGAATCAGGGCCGCACGCAGGAGATCAAGGACCGCGTGCTGCATCTGTAATTACGATTCAAATGCCCTCCACTTCGTTCTGGGCATAACAGCGGAAAATTTTTTCTATTTCACGTTTGGAGCGGCCTGCGGGCCGCTCCAAACGTATTTTCACCGGAAGGGCCGCAACGGCAGGCTTCCATTTCTTTGTAAAGTACAGGAATCATATTATGAACTACGCAACCATCAAATACTATGACATTGCCAACGGCCCGGGGGTGCGCACCAGCGTGTTCGTGTCCGGCTGCCGCCACCACTGCCCAGGGTGCTTCAACGCCGTGGCGTGGGACTTTGACTATGGCCAGCCCTTCGACAAACCCACCCGCAACGAAGTGTTTGCATCCTGCCAGCCGGACTATATCGCGGGTCTTTCTCTGCTGGGCGGCGAACCCATGGAGCCGGAAAATCAGCGGGAGCTGCTGCCCTTCGTGCGCAACTTCAAGGCCTTGTACCCGAACAAAACGGTATGGTGCTATTCCGGCTACACCTGGGAACAGCTGACCGGCAAAGAGCCAAGTCTTGCCCGGTGTGAAGCCACCGACGAGCTGCTGAGCCTGCTGGATGTGCTGGTGGACGGCGAGTTCGTGCAGGCAAAGCACGATATCTCCCTGCGGTTCCGCGGCAGCAGCAACCAGCGTCTTCTGGATGTGAAAAAGACCCTTGCCGCCGGGGAGCCCGTGTGGTGGGAGGACGAAAAGGTATTCGCCACCCATACTATGGAAAAATAAACATAACAGAAAAGAGCGTCCGGTTTTCCACTTCCTGAACGGAACGTGTGGAAAACCGGACGCTTTCTTTTTTTGTTTTACTCTCTGCTGCCCACGGCATCCTCGATGATGCGCAGGAAGGCATTGCCGTAGCGGACGGCTTTCTTCTCGCCCACACCGCTGATATTCAGCAGTTCATCGGTGCTCAGCGGCTTCTTTTCCACCATTTCCCGCAGGGTGGCATCGCTGAACACCATAAAGGCCGGGATATTCTGCTTTCCGGCCAGCCGCTTGCGCTGAGCATAGAGGGCATTCAGCAGCTTTTCGTCAAACTCGCTCAGCTCGCCTGCCACCGCCTTTGTGCGGCGCGGCTTCTCGGTCAGGCGGCGGGCATTATCCGCCGCGCGCCGCCGGGAATACTCCACCTGCAGCTGCGCTTCCTGCTCTGCGGCCAGACAGCAGGAGCAGTTGCCGCATTTCTTTGGTTCAGCTTCGCCGAAGTAATGCAGCAGAAATCCCCGCAGACAGTCCTGCGTGGTGGAATAAAATGTCATGTACTTGAGCCGCTCCTCGGCCTTGCGGGCAGCTTCGGCTTTCACATCGGCGGGCAGACCGTTGTCTGCCTCCATCTCCTTTTCAATAAAGAAGCGGATGGTGCGCACATCGGTGCCGGAATAGAGCAGCGTGCACCGGGCGGGCTGACCATCGCGGCCTGCACGGCCTGCTTCCTGATAATAACTTTCCACATCCTTGGGCATATTGTAGTGGATCACGAACCGCACGTTGGGCTTGTCGATGCCCATGCCGAAGGCATTGGTGGCTACCATGATTTGCACCCGGTCGTAGAGGAAATCGTCCTGATTCTTCCGCCGGGTATCCGCGTCCAGCTTGGCATGGTAGGCCGCAGCCCGGATACCGCGGCTCTGCAGCAGGCGGGCAGTCTCATCCACCTGCTTTGTGGTGCTGCAGTAGACGATGCCCGCGTTGTCACCCTCTTTCAGCACAAGATCCAGCAGCTCCTTCGGCTTCTGGCTGGGCAGGGCGCGCCGGGTCTCAAAATAGAGGTTGGGCCGGTCAAAGCTGGTGGTCACCTCGTAGGGCTTCTGCAAGGCCAGCTGTTCCCGGATGTCGTCCCGCACATGGGCGGTGGCCGTGGCCGTGAATGCGCCCACCACCGGACGGCTGGGCAGGCTGTCCACAAAGGCTTTGATACGCAGGTAGCTGGGTCGGAAGTCCTGTCCCCACTGGCTGATGCAGTGGGCCTCGTCCACCGTCACCATGCTGATGGTCCGCTCCTGTGCAAACCGCTGGAAGCCCGGCATCTCCAGCCGTTCCGGTGCCACATAGATGATCTTGTACCAGCCTTCCCGGGCGCGGCGCAGCATCAGGGCCTTCTGGTTATCGTTCAGGCTGTTGTTCAGAAACGCCGCCGCCACACCGGCCTGCACCAGTGCCCCCACCTGATCCTTCATCAGGCTGACCAGCGGCGACACCACGATGGTGATGCCCGGCAGCAGCAGCGCCGGCACCTGATAGCAGATGGATTTGCCCGCACCGGTGGGCATCACCGCCAGTACATCCTGCCCGGCAAGCAGGCGGCTGACGATCTCCTCCTGCCCGGGGCGGAAACTGTCGTAGCCGAATACCTTTTTTAAGATCGAGTGCGGGTTTTCCATGGGTCCCTCCGTATCATAGAATAGGTTTTTTTCTGCGCAATATCTTCAAAACCATATCAGTATACCACAAAAGCCGGGCTTTTGCGCAGGTGCAGAGCCGTTTTTTTGGCAAAAAGCACGAAATGTCAAAGGTAATTTTTTTGCAAATGATAGCTTTTCAGGCGCGAAAATGATATAATAGGAGCACATAACTCCATGTCCGGCGTTTTTTTGTGCGCCGACTGTTGATAGAAAAAGGAGCAATCATCTTATGCAGCAGAAACTCATCACCTTTGCCGTTCCGTGCTACAACTCGGCGGCATATATGCGCCATTGCGTCGAGACCCTGCTTTCTGCCGGAGAGCAGGCCGAGATCATCCTTGTGGACGACGGTTCCGTGAAGGACGATACCCCCGCCATCTGCGACGAGTACGCCGCCAAATATCCCACCATCGTCAAGGCCATCCATCAGGAAAACGGCGGCCACGGCGAGGGTGTGAATCAGGGCATCCGCAACGCCACCGGCCTGTACTATAAGGTAGTGGACAGCGACGACTGGCTGGACACCGACGCCCTCAAAAAGGTTCTGGCCCGCCTGACCACTCTGGTGGCCCGCGGCACCGCGCCTGACATGATGATCTGCAACTACGTGTATGAGCATGTGGAGGACAACACCACCCTGACCGTGCGCTACACCAACGTGTTCCCGCAGAACCGCCTGTTCAACTGGACCCATGTGGGCCACTTCCGCCCGGACCAGAACATCCTGATGCACTCGGTGATGTACCGCACCGAGGTGCTGCGCAAGTGCGGCATGGTGCTGCCCAAGCACACCTTCTATGTGGACAACATTTTTGTCTACCAGCCCCTGCCCTATGTCAAGAGCATGTACTACATGGATCTGGATCTGTACCGCTACTTCATTGGCCGTGCCGACCAGAGCGTGAACGAGAGTATCATGGTCAAGCGGGTGGATCAGCAGCTGCGGGTCACCCGGCACATGATCGACTGTCAGGATCTGGATGAGCTGAAGGATCAGAAACGTCTGCACGCCTACATGGTGCACTATCTGTCCGTGATGATGGCCGTGAGCGACATCTTCCTGCTGCTGGACGGCAGCGACGAGGCAAAGGCCAAGCGCACCGGGCTGTGGCAGTACCTCAAGGATCACGTAAGCACCGGCGTTTACCGCGCCGTGCGCTACAATCTGGGCGGTCTGACCGACCTGAAGTTCCCCGGCGGCGACAAGCTCACTCTGGGCGTCTACCGCCAGCTGCGCAAGGTCTTCAAGTTCAACTGATTCTTTGAAATTTACTCCTTCCGTCACGTCTTACGCCGTGCCAGCTCCCTCAAAGAGGGAGGTGGCATCGCGCAGCGATAACGGAAGGAGTTTCTTTTATTTGCCCGTCCGGAGCTCTTTGCCGGGGCTCCATATTCCGGTTGCTTTTTGTCTGGGCGGATAGTATATTGGACGTATATGCGTTTTTTCTGGCTGCGCTGCGTTTTCCCTTTTCGTTCTTCCCTTTCGCTGATCGCGGGCCCGCTGCAGTGATGATATCCAGAAGTACCTCGGCATCACCCTGCTGCCGCAGGCCGGTGTGGCACTTGGCATGGCTGCCACAGCCGCCCAGCTCTCGGACGGCCACATGGTGCGCAACGTGGTGCTGTTCTCGGTGCTGGTGTATGAGCTGGCAGGCCCCACGCTGACCAAGATCGCACTGACTGCCGCTGGAGAGATCCGTCCCGAGGGACGCACCTGCGCCCGTGTGGAGAACAAGCCGGAAGAAGTTGCATAAAAGGTTGTTTTTTGTCGAAATGTCATGCAATCATTGACGAACCCTGTTATTTTTTGTATACTGAGCATAGCGCCACTGGAACAATTTTCCTATTGTGTCACAGACTGGCTATCACAGGAAAAGGATAAAGGAGAATGGAATACTATGAAAAGTACCGGAATTGTCCGCGGCATCGATGCGCTGGGCCGCATCGTTCTGCCCAAGGAGCTGCGCACCAGTATGCATCTGGACACTGACACCAAGCTGGAGATCTTTGTGGATGGCGACTCCATCGTGCTCAAAAAGCATCGGCCCGCCGGCAGCTGCGATTTCTGTGGCGAGGTGGATGAGTCTTCGGTGCAGTTTGCGGGCTACTGCATCTGCCCGGCCTGCCGCCGCAAGATCGGTGCACTGTAAAACACACAAAAAGGAGGCTCTGCTATGAGCCAGATGATCGATTTCACCGTCCCGTCCACTGTGCCGGGGCGGACTTTGCATGCCTTCCGCTGTGTGCCGGAGGGTGAAGTAAAGGCGGTTCTGCAGCTGTCCCACGGCATGGTGGAATTTATTGACCGCTACAAGCCACTGGCGGAATATCTGGCCGGGCGGGGCATTCTTGTTACCGGCCACGACCATTTGGGCCACGGCGGCTCCATCCGCACCAAAGCGGACTACGGCTACTTTGCCGAGCCGGACGGCAACCGCGCCGTTCTGGCCGACCTGCACGCCATGACCGTGCGCACCAAAGAGCTGTACCCGGGCGTGCCTTATTTTCTGCTGGGGCACAGCATGGGTTCGTTCTATGCCCGGCAGTATTTATGCGAATACGGCCATGAGCTGGACGGAGCCATCATCATGGGCACCGGCTTCCAGCCCAAGGCACTGGTGCAGTTTGCCAAAACCCTCTGCCGGGTGCTGGCCGCTTTCCACGGCTGGCAGTACCGCAGCAAGTTCGTGGCCAACATGTCCTTTATGGGCTACAACAAAGGGCTGGAGGGCCGCACCACCCACGACTGGCTCAACCGCGATCAGGCCGAGGTGGACAAATATCTGGCCGACGAACGCTGCACCTTTACCTTTACGCTGAACGCCTACTACAGCATGTTCAGCGGCATCCTGCGCCTGCACGACCCGGCGTTCCTTGCAAAAATGCCCAAAGACCTGCCGCTGCTGTTCTTGGCTGGCGATGCCGACCCGGTGGGCGAACAGGGCAAGGGCGTGCAGCGTGCCATCCAG
Source organism: Faecalibacterium sp. BIOML-A1 (assembly GCF_009679715.1). Classification (NCBI taxonomy): domain Bacteria; kingdom Bacillati; phylum Bacillota; class Clostridia; order Eubacteriales; family Oscillospiraceae; genus Faecalibacterium; species Faecalibacterium sp. BIOML-A1. The sequence continues at coordinate 36,334 of NZ_WKZJ01000017.1, read as the reverse complement.
AGCCTGAAAGACGCCGGTGTGCAGAACATTGAGTGCAAGCTGTACCCCGGTGCCCGGCATGAACTGCTGGTGGAAACGAACCATCAGGAAGTGTTTGAAGATATCGGCAGCTGGCTGGAAAAGCATCTTGCCTGATCTGCCGCATCCGTTTTACCGTCATTCTGAGGAATGGCGGTACTTTTTGCCCTAATGGCTGGCGGCACTTTTGCCAGCCTGACCGGCAAAAATGCCCGGCACTGAAAGTTTTCCCGATTGCTGAAAAAGTCCCCGGAACCAGCGTTCCGGGGACTTTCTGCGTTTATTTTCAGTTATGCTGTTATGCTTTCTTGGGTGCGATCCAGCCGTCGATCACATTTACCAGTGCCTTGCCGCGGCGGCCCAGAAGCTTGGGCAGCAGGACACGGGCCATGGCCCACACACCGGCAAAGTTGTACAGGATGATCAGCGCCGTGATGATGCCGGTCCACAGGCCATAGAGCGGCGTTTCGGCCAGCAGCACAAAGGCTTCGATCACCAGCGCAGCCGCATTCACCAGCACGCGGCCCGGATGTACCTGCATCCCGATCATGCGGTGGGCATCGATGGCGCGCAGGGTGAACACCAGCGCAAGGCCAAGGAAGGACGCATAGGTAGCGCCCACAGGCCCCCACCACTTGATGAAGAAGTAGTTCATGATGCAGTTGCTCACAGCACCCGCCATCATGGTGATCATGCTGCGGGCGGACTTTTTATTCACCACATACACGCTGTTCATGAACTGGTTGAAGCAGCTGCAGGTGGAAGCCAGCACAAGGAAGGGCACAAAGTGCCATGCATAGTAGTAGTTGGACTTCATCACGTGCATCACCGGGCGGCACAGCCAGATGATACCGGCTGCGCAGCAGAACAGCACACTGGAATAGGTGCGGAAAATTTTGGTAAAGAACTTTGCGCGGCCCTCTTCCTCGGTCACAGCGGAGAGCTGCCATGCATCGTAGAAGATCAGGCCCAGCGTAGTAAGGATGGTGGGCAGGAAATAGCCGGTGGAAAGCAGGCCGCTCCATGCATTGCCGTCGCGGCCGTCCAGACCGTTGCACATCTCACGCACAAAGAACAGGTCGGATGCGTTGATGATCCAGAAGCTGATCTGTGCCGGGATCATGGGCAGCGAAAAGCGCAGCATCTGCTTCCACAGATCCTTGTTGATGCCCTTCAGCTCCACATAGTTCCACAGCTTGCCGGTGAACATCAGGAACAGCACACTGGAAAGGTCGCCGCTGATGATGGCCAGCAGGTAGCCGTTGGCACCCCACTTGAAGCCCACCAGATACAGCACGTAGAAAGCCATGGTGGCCACGGTGCACAGCACGCCGTCCACGGCCACCAGCTTGTTCCACTGGCGGCTGCGCACGAACTGGGTGCACAGGGTGCGCAGGCAGCTCATGAGCACATAGATGTAAATGAGCAGGCCGTACTGTGCCATATCGGGCAGGAACTGCGCAATGGGCCAGCACAGCACCAGAATGCCAAAGCCGCCCAGAATGGTCAGCAGGCCGTTGGTGAACACCTGTTTTTCGCTGTTGCCCTTGTCCAGACCAAAGCGGATGATGGCGTTGGACATGCCCATGGACACGAACGGGATGAGCAGGTTCGCGTACTGGCTCAGGATCTTGGAAAGGCCCAGATCGGAGATCTCCGCCATTGCATAGGTAAGGAACGGCTGGACGATCAGGGTGAGCAGCTTTGACGAAAAGCTGGAAATTGCAAAGATCAATGTGTTGCCGGCAAGCTTTGAATATTTATCGCCGGACTTTTTTTCGTTTTCCAAGGGAACTTCCCTCCTGTTTTACAATTCGGATGCGGGCCGGTCTGTGACCGCCCGCATCCGCTTTCCCACTATTTAGTCACTTTAAAAGCGCCCGCCGGGCTTTCCAGTCCGGCAGCAGCTTTGCCACCTCGGCCCAGAACGCCGGGCTGTGGTTGGGCTGCAAAAAGTGGCAGTACTCATGCACTACCACATAGATCTGCGCCGCCGGGGGCATATGATACAGCTGCAGTGCAAAGGTGATCTGCCGCTTTGCCATAAAGCACACGCCCCACCGGCTGGTCATGCTGCGCACCTTGATGACGGGCTTGTGCCCGCCCAGCACTCCGGCAAAGGCCGGGTAGACCTTATCGCTCATGGCCGTAAAATAGGCCAGCGCTGTTTCCTTATCCGGCAGAGGCCGCGCTTCCTGCGCTGCGCGCCGCATGGCACGTTCCCGGGCCTGCTGCACCCAGTCGGCGCGTGCGGCCACAAAACGGTCTGCCGCTTCTGCGCTCGTCCGCAGGGGGATGCTCACCGCCACGGTGCCATCCTCCCGCACACGGATGTTCAGGTTCTTGACCCGTTTGCGGGTCAGCTCGTATTGGATGCCGCCTGCCGTGCGCAGCTGTGTCTCCTGCTTTCTGCCCGCCATGAGGTCAGGTAGTCTTTTTTGCCCGGTGCAGCATTTCCAGCGGCAGCTGGGCCAGCACCACGGCAGCAAAGATCAGCACGCAGCCAAAGACTTCCCGCGCGGAAAGGCTCTGGTGCAGCAGCATCCAGCCGCCCAGCGCACTGAACACGCTTTCCAGACACATGATCAGGCTGGCAATAGCAGGGTTCAGGTCCCGCTGGCCCAGGATCTGCAGGGTGTAGGCCACGCCGCTGGACATGATGCCGCAGTAGAGGATCGGCAGCGCATTCTCCGCGAACTGCGCTGCGGAAGGTGTCTCGAACAGCAGAGCCGCAGCGGTGCTTTCCACCGACACCACCAGAAACTCGGCAAGGCTCAGCCGCACGCCGTCCACCTGCGGGGAAAAGTGGTCCACCGCAATGATCTGGAAGCTGAACAGCACCGCACAGCTCAGCAGGAGCCAGTCGCTGGACTCGATGCTGCCAAAGCCGTTTTTCATGCACAGCAGGTACAGGCCCAGCACGGCTACCACCATGCTCACCCACAGCTGCGCGCTGCCCTTGCGGCCCAGAAACAGGCCGAACACCGGCACCAGCACCACGTACATGGCGGTCAGGAAGCCAGCCTTTGCCGTGGACGGATTGATGGTAATGCCGATCTGCTGTGCAGCGGAAGCAGCAAACAGAAGGGTGCCGCACACAAAGCCTGCCGCCAGCAGCTTTTTCTTCTCGGCAGCAGTTTTGGGCTTTGCATCGGTGCCGCTTTTGCGGCGGATGGCATCAAACACCATCACCGTGGGGATCAGCACCAGTACAGCCAGCCAGCTGCGCCCGGCCAGAAAGCTGTAGGCTCCCATGCCGGAACCGGCGCTCTGGGCCACAAAGGCTGTGCCCCAAATAAGGGAGCACAGCAGCAAAAGCAGAGAGTTCTTGGTTTGTGTGTTCATCAGCCAATGCCCTCCACCTTCAGCAGGCCGTACAGGTAGTACTTGCTGGAGTCATAGGAGATGGTCACACGGTACTGCGCCGCCGGGTCCAGCCCGGAGATGGTGCAGCGGTAGTCGGTGCCGTCGGTATGGATATAATAGGTGCTGTCGGTCACATACTCTGCGCCGCCGTCCACCTTTTTCCACACGGCCACCTTGAACCGCTGGGTGCCCTCAGCCGTGCCGCAGCCCATAATACTCAGCGTGCCGGAGGGCACGGTAAAGTAGCTGGTCTGGCGGCTCCAGATGCCGTTGAACACTGCATACAGGCAGCCATCCGCCGTGGCCGTGGCAAACTTGGCCGAGGAGTCTGCAATGCCCTGAATGATCAGCGGATCACTGGTCTGGTCGGCCCAGCGGGTAGTGTCCTCTTCCTGCACTTCGTCTGAAGTGCCCGATGCCTTGTGCACGATGCTCTTCAGGGTGTCCTTGCAGCCGATCAGGCCCACTGCAAGCACCAGCGCCATCAGCAGCACAACGATCCTTTTTTTCATCTTCATACGTTTCCTCACGAAGCAATGCGCTTCTCTTTGTTTTTCATCCCTCCGCCCTGTTCTTGTACAGAGCAGATACAGATATAGTATACCGCATTTTCCGGCGCTGTACAAGACATTTGTCCTGTGCCGTACTGCAAGAAAAGCCCCGCCGGGGCTTTTCTTTTTGTGCGGTTTGCCGCCTGATTTTACGTTTCTTTGCCAGTGACCGCCCGCAGGGCAGCACACTCGGCAGCGGCCTGCTCCGGTGCACCTGTACCAAACAGACTGCCGTACCGGTACAGCGCCCAGCCACCCGCGTTCTGGCTGCGCAGGTCCTGCACCTGCCGGGCCAGCACATCGCCGGTGCTCCAGCCGCTCACGCTATCCGGGTTCGCGCCGCCGTCACCGGTGCCCACGCGGTACGCGCCCAGCCCGAAGTACAGGGCCATGCCCTCTGCGCGCGGGTACGCCAGCCACGCGGGCACGATGTTCTCAAAGGCAAAGCGGGTGCTGCCGCTCTGCAGCGTGTAGCCATAGCCCCAGTAGATCTGCGGGCAGAGATAATCCACCACCTGTTCTTCCCCGCCTGCGGCCAGCCACGCCGTCACATCGCTGTACTGGCTGTTGAGGTCGTTGTCGGGATTCCCCTGCGGACTGATGCCAAAGCGCAGCGTCGGGTCTGCAGTCTTCACCGTGTCGTGCACCTTCTTGACCAGAGCGGTCACGTTCTGCCGCCGCCATGCTGCAAGGTCTGCCGCACCGCTGGCCGCAAACTGCGCCGCATCGATGCTTTCTTCGGTCGTAGGGTAAAAATAATCGTCAAAGTGGATGCCGTCCACCGCGTAGTTCTGCAAAAGCTCGGCCACGCCCTGCACCACATAGTCCGCCGCTGCAGGCTCGGCCGGGTTCAGATACAGCCCGTCGCCCACTGCACACACCCATTCCGGGTGGGTGTTGGCAAGGTTGTTCTCTGCCAGATTCGGCGGCATGGCTGCAGAGGACCGCAGCCGGTAGGGATTCAGCCACGCTTCCACCGAAAGGCCGCGCCCGTGGGCCTCCTGCAAAAGGATGTCCAGCGGGTCAAAACCGGGGTCCTGCCCCTGCACGCCGGTGCACAGGTGGCTCCACGGGAACAGCTGGCTTTTGTAAAGTGCATCCCCGAAGGGCCGCACCTGCGCAAGCACTGTGTTCAGCCCAAGGCCCGCGCAGTTTTCCAGCATTTGCACGCACCCGGCGCGGAAGGCATCCGCCGAGGAAAAATCCATTGCTGCCCATTCCAGATAGCTCACCCATACGGCCCGCCACTCGCCTGCAGGCAGGGCAGGGTTCTCAACAGGCTGTTTTTCTGCTTTCGTTTTGTCCCATTTGGAAAACTTTTTTCTGCGCAGCCACAGCCCCGCACCCACACAGACAGCAGCACCGGCCCCCGCCAGAAAGGTGCGCCGGTTCACACGGCGCGGTTCCGCTTCCGTTTTTTTGGACTTGCGCCGCTGAGTCACAGCGTTTCCTCCTGGGTCTTATACAGCACAAGCGCTGCCCAGCCCCGGGCGCAGGCCAGCAGCACGAACATGATGTTCGTCCAGAAGGCAAGGGCGCTCATGCCCGCATACTTCGTCAGCAGCCAGAATAAAAGCCGCAGCGCTTCCGAGATGCACACCAGCTGCAGCGGGCGCTGGATGGGCCTGCCGTGGCCGTACTCGATGGCAAGCAGGCCCGGCCACACCAGTGCCGAGCACAGGTCGCCCGCCCAGCCGCCTGCAGCCAGCTTGCTGAGCATCAGCAGCACGAACACCAGCGTGTAGCTGCGCTTATCCTTGGCGGGCGCACCCTTCTGTGCGGCCAAAAACAGCACTGCAATGCCGGTGATGCAGAACACGATCAGTTCCAGCCCCGAAAAATCCATGCCGCCCAGCACGGCAAAGCCGCCCAGCATGGACATTGCCGCTGCCGCCAGCAGGAAAAAGTACCAGGTCTTGCGTGTAAATTTGAGCTTCATTGTGTTCCTCCCGCCTGCAGCAGTGCGCAGGCTCCTGACAAAATTTTCAAAGAATTAAAAATATTATAGCACAAAAGTATGCGGGTTGTGTTACAATAAGAAAAACTCTTCAGGAGGATCTTCATGAACGCCGCAGTTTCCATTGTCCTGCTTGCCGCCGTACTTGGCGTGATCGTTTTTCTTTTGTCCCGGCGCGAGAATACCCGCCGCAGCCAGTACGGCCCCGCCGGCCTTTCGGAGTTCCGCACCGACCTGCCGCTGGACGAGTGCTTCGACCGGCTGGACGAGCACAGGGACGCCGACGAGTTCGTGTACGAGTGCCGCCGGGAAAAGGACGGCGGCTTTCTGCTGCATCTCACCCTGCACCAGCCCACCCAGCAGCCGCTGGACACCCTGTATACCCTTCGGCTGGACCCCGGTCGTCAGACCGTAGTGACCCTGATCTTCATCCGCGAAGCCTTTGGCTACAAGGAGCCACTGTTCCCGCAGGAAATGCTTGATCGTTTTATGCAGCAGAAGCTGGATGCCCATCGCACCAAATAAAGTTTTGTGTAAATGCTTTTCATTTTGCGCTGTTTTTGGTATACTTGTAAGTGCCGCAGCGCAGAATATGCGGGCTAGTAGCTCAGTTGGTCAGAGCTGGCGGCTCATAACCGCCAGACCTTACCGTTTCCACCTTTTCCAAACAGCGTTTTTCCGTTGTTTTTTGGTTTGCTAGTGGCTTAAAAATCGGACTTGGGTATTTTCTGGGTACGAAAGCCACTTTACAGATCTTTGAAACAACGTCATAAGGGCCATTAGCTTAACGGTTAAAGCCGGCGGCTCATAACCGCTCCAGTGGGGGTTCGAATCCCTCATGGCCCACCAAAAAAGCACGAGATTTTGCGTCTCGTGCTTTTTCTTTTGCCTGATGGAGCAATCTCACTTGTACAGTTCTCTGCTCATCTGTTTCCGAATCTCATCACGCCGCCTATCATAGACCTGCGTGTAAATTGCAAGGGTAGTACTGGGCTGTGCGTGTCCGGCTTCTGCGGCTACTGTCGCCACGCCGATATTGGGATTGGACAACAGAATGCTGACGAAGGTGTGCCGGAACATATGCGGATGAATTTTTTCAATGCCCGCCTTTTTTCCAACACGGCGTACCAATGCGCCATAGCTATCCGGGTTGATAGGAAAACCATAGTCGTTGCAGATCACGAAGTCGTTCCCACGCAAATCCAAAAGGGACTGTGCGTATTTGGAGCCTTTCTTCTCCAAATTCTTCTGCCAGCTTGCACCCATCAGCTTCTTCTGGGCTTTCCACTGTGCATAATAGTCCTTCAGGAAATCCATGAACTCCGGCGCAACATCCACATCACGGATATTGCTTTCCTTCGTTGTGGTAAGCTGATAGCCATAGTTCGGAAAGACCAGCAGGGATTTTGACACATGGATCGTTCCCTCGCGGAAGTTTACGTCTTTCCATGTAAGTCCTGCCAATTCACCACGGCGGACACCTGTGTTCAGCAAGCACAAAACGATTGCTTTTTCCAGCATAGAACATTCTTGTAAGGCAGCTTGCAGAGCTTCTACCTCATCACTATGTAAGCAATCCACCGATTTTCCTTTTCGACCAGATGCCTTTATCATTGGCATTTGAAGTGATGTTCCATAGTTATCATTGGCGTAGTTCAGAACTGACCGAATGAACAGATTGTACTCTCGCATCGTCTTTTTCGTCATGGGACGGCGATCAATCTCTACTTCAAACATCTGTTCAACGGTCTTACCTAAAGCCGTTGCCACCTGTTGTGCCGAATCCAAAGATACCGTTTCGCCACGGAAGATTCGCTCAATGGTTTCCTCTCGGATGGTGCATTCCTTCGCAATTTTAGGGCAGGACACCGTTTTGAACTCTTTAGCTTCTGGTTTCAAAACTGCACGTTTGTAAACTCGTGCGTCACTGTCCTCAATGAAGCGAATCATCGAATCACAATCCTTTTTTGTAATCAACGCAATCGGCTTTTCAGAAAACTCCGGATAACACTGGATGCGCTGAAGATATTTTTCCTTTTTCAAACTCGTGTTCTCTTTATTCCTGTTGCTATCATAGTCGCCCTTCAGACGAACTGAAGGTGCCATACGAGAACGGTTTGAAGCTATGTACTCCTGCGCCACTACTGCAAAGGTCTTTCCTGCATTGCTGGCTTCCTTGTCTGCCTTTTCCTGTTCCAGCCGTTCAAATTCGGCAGCGGCAGCTTTCGCAGCGGCGTTGCGCGCACGAGCGTTTTTCAGTTCGGTGGGGTCAAAATCGAACCGACCATAACGGCGTTCAATTTTGCCGTTCACCAGAACATTTGCGATGAGTTTATAATAACGAGGCTTCTTTTTGGGTTCTCGCAATTCAAACGATGCCATATATTTACCGTCCTTTCTGTGTGGTGGTTATCTCTGTCACGATGAGTATAGCAGTTCGGGCGGTTAATTTTTAGGATGTCGCAGTTTACGCCCGCATCCTTGACAAATCACAAAGTTGTCGTTCCACCGTTGAAGTAGTCAGCCATCTTGCCAAGGTTGATGTACCACTTGATGCCTGACTGGAACGCCATGCCCGGCACTTCCCGGCAAAGGCGGCGGATGTAATATTCAGGCAAGCCCATACGCTGACTTGCCTGCTTGATGCTGACGATCTGCGGCAGAACAACCGCTTCGGTTTGGATCTCCGGCGATACCATCACTTTTTCATTCATCGGCATTCCTCCTGTCCCATTCATTGATTTCCAAACTGTTCATCAGGGCTTCTTCGATCCTGCGCATTTCATGTCGTGTAGTCTGTCCTAAGAAGCGCTGTATGCGGCTTTTGTCTATCGTGAAGATCTGTTCCAGCTGAACCACAGACGGCTTCTCAAAGGCTGTATTGTGGGCTATCAGAACGTGTGTGGGCTGGTATTTCTTTTTCTCGGTGCGGGAAGTCACTGTCGCCACGATAAGGGTAGGCGCATAGCGGTTTCCTACGTCGTTTTGCAGAACCACCACAGGGCGGGTGCCACCCTGCTCGGAGCCGATGTGCGGCTCCATGTCTGCATAGTAAATGTCCCCTCTGAGGTATTTCCAGTCTTTTGGTATGATAGCGATCAGACCTCCTATTCTTCTATATGTAGCAAGAGCCGCCTGTCAAAACCGGGCGGCTCTTGCTAGAAAAAGGAGTATGCCTAGAAAGGCAAGAATGTCACTGCTTGATGAGAAGATTGAAGCGGCGGCTGGCACCGTTGTAGGTGCGCAGGATCAGCATCATATATTTGTAGCTGACCGTGCCGCTCAGAGATTTCTCGTCGTTTACCAACGTCATGGGATGAACAGTGTGCAGCCGCTTGACCAGACGCTCCGGGTCATACTCGCCCTGATACAGAGCCACAAAGCGAACCATGCCCTGCAGGATGCCGGAGCGGAGGGAATCGGGGTCACCCTCCCAGCCCTTTGCCAGCATGGTCAGGGCTTCTTTGTAGAGGTCTGCGCCGTAGGCTTTGTATTCCTTGAAAGCCGTGCGGATGCAGATGATCTTCCACGGGGCACGGTAGCTGTCCAGACCGATCTGCAGACCGGTGCTTTCGGTGGCTTTCACGAATGCGAGAGATTCCGGGTCTTTGCCCACCAAAGCGGCGCGCAGCTCTGCGCCAGCGGTCAGCGGCGTGGAAACGCCCGTCTGCCGGGAAAACAGCATGGCTTCTTCTTCCTCTGTCAGTCCCTCATACACCTTGCAGATGATCGGAAGATCCTGCCCGCCGTTCATCGCCCGACGGGTCACGATGGTATGCTGACCGTCAAAGACGAAGTAGTGACCGTCCCGGTAGCTGACCTTGGGCGGGTTGGCAATCAGTTCGGTGAACTCCGCCGACATCTTTTCGACATTGGGGATGTTCAGCTTGCGCTGATATTCCGCAGGGATTTCGAGAAAGGCACTGTTGATGACCTTTTCTTCGTAAGGCCGCTGCGCGAAAAGGGCTTCGATGATGGCTTCATCGGTGATTTCGGGCATGATCTCAGGCATAGTGCTGACGCAGTTCATTTTTTTCATAGCAGTTCCTCCATTTTATCTTCCAGATTTTTCAGGTAATCTCTCAGCTTCTGAATTGTTCGCTCTACGGATGCACGGTTCTCTGCATCGGACAGAATATCGGGATATTCCCGGAAAACACTTTCCCAGCGGCGCATCATACTGTTGGCGGCTCCCGATACCTCGCAAAGCATCGCAGTCCCATCGGCAAGTCGTTTGGGTACATAGCGGCTGTTTGCGATTTCAAGAATCTGCTGACGGTCGATTTTCAACGATTCATTCACTCTTTGTGGAAAAGTCTGCTCCTGCGGAGCCGGAGTGTGAACCAGTTCTTCGTCCGTGCATTCTTCCTCGGATGTACTGGAATCGGAAAGCGGTTTGGCTGCTGGGGACGATGTTGTTTCGACAGCTGCGGCTTTCTTCTGGTCTTTGGGTTTGCAGATTTCAGCCACCAGTGCCGGACGTTCTTCAGGAGGTGCGCGGGCAACGGATGCGATCTCGGCGGCGGTCGGCTTGACCTCGCCGGAAAGCACTTTCTGTCGTGTGCCGGGAACGGCTTCTTCGGCAGCATCTACACCTTTGGCAAATTCTTCAGCACGAAAAACTGTTCTCATGCCCACACCGTTCTCTTTGGCGACTTTTTGACAGGTTTTTGAAGTGGGAATCAGGTTGCCAATTTGGCAACCTGATTTTGCAACAGCACTTTTTCGATCACCACCGTTGGAACATTTTTCAGCTTCATACTGTTTCCCGATAAGGTACTTCTTCTGTTCCGGGGTGAGATTGCGCCGCCCCAGCTGATTCTTGCAAATCCAGATGATGGCTTCATAGCGGTTTGCAAACTCCGTTTCATGGACAGTGTACGGGATTTCCGGGTGCTTCTTGGCGATGATGAAACGGTTGTGTCCGTCCACGATCAGCCCCTCCCACACGATGATGGGATTGATGATGCGTCCATCCCGCAGGATGTTGGCTTCCAGCTGGTTCAGCTCCTCAAAGGTCAGTGGTGGGATCTTGCCCTGAAATTCAGGGTCAACTTTAAGCGCATTCAGATTCATCATCGAACCGTCCTTTCTTAAAATAGGTGGCTTTCGGGCTGGTGGGCTGGATGTAGTAGTCGTAGCCAAAGTTGGTCTGGCAGTAGGTGCAAGGCTCCTTGGTGAGCTGATAGGGGTCTGCACGGCGGACACGGATGCCACGGGCGTTCCGAAAGGCGGTCAGGCAGCGGGGGCAGAGGGTGGTCAGGGTCGATTCATCGGGCTGGTGAGTAAAATTACGGCTCATAATCATTTCCTCCGTTTCGTATGGGTGAGTGTTCGGTATGGAAAAAGCCCGCCGCCAAGGTTCAAAAGAATCCCCGGTGGTGGGCTTGAAGTTTTGCTTTAAGTTATTTCCAACCTATTTGTCCTCGACCCCCGTTGGATTTGGAATGCACCTCGGTAAGTGGGGACTTGCACCCACACTCCACATTGGCTTCTTCAGCCACCCCGTCTTCGTTATGACCGGGCCGCGAGTTACGGAAGTTTCATTATTTTGTCCGAGGGAATGATATTCAGTTTTCAAGGTACGCTTTACAGCTTTGGGCTTCTCCCCGTCTGGGGTGTTGCCCTTGCTGTGACAATAGTTTATCGTAGAAACACTGTCTTTTTAAGGAACTGGTAGTTCCGGTTTTGCAACTTTTTTGAGCGGATTTTTCTCGAAAATCGGAACTACCAGTTCCGGTTTTTCGTAGATGCGTCAGAAAAAATGGTACAAAAAAAAAGAAGCCGAGAATCGCTTCTCGACTTCTTTATGGTGGTTATACAGATGCAGATGTATCCAGCTCGTCAATAAGATTACTCAGCTTATTTTTGAAGATCTGGATTTTCTGGTGCTGCTTTTTGATCTGTGCATTAAGCTCCCTTTCCCGTGGAGTGTCCAATACGCCAAGAATCAAAAAGTCCAGAGTGGTGTTCAGTGAAATGGCTACTTCTACCAACAAATCTATAGAAGCAGTGCCTTCCCCTCGTTCGATCTTTCCCAAATGGCGGTCACTGATATTCAGCTTTACGGCAAATTGCTCTTGCGTTAAGCCTTTGGTTTTGCGCAGCTGCTGGATGCGTTTTCCTGTGATGTAAGAATCAAAGTACATAAGCCAGCCCTCCGACCACAGAACAACGCAGTCGCAAGCTGCGCCACAAGGTCGGAGTGCAGGGATGCAGTCGGCGGCGAACCAAGTTCTGGTTGCCGGGGCTCGGTTGGTACTCAATCAATCTCCTTTTCATGTTTCTTCGTCCTTTCTTTGTCGATGATGGCAAGGCGGGCGGAGTATGAAGGACGTACAGAACATCCTTCACAATAGTAAAAGAGCCGCAACTCTATTGCTATCCATGTAGAATCAAGGAATCGTATTCAGCAAATTCAAAACAGCTTCCTGCTGGTCAGGGCGAAGTATCGACCACTTCTCAATGATCTGCATCTGCTGGGGCGTAAGTGCCACCGGGACAGACTCACTTCCCTCTGCCTTTGCAAAAAACTCGGAAAGCGTGATCTGAAAGGCATCGCAGATCTTTACAAGCGAAGGAATGGTCGGGATTGCATTGTTATTGTACCATGTAGAAATGGTGGAAGTTTTCAGCTCGGCGTGAGTCGCTAAATCGTATAGCGACCATTTGCGTTCTTCACGGTAGGCGGTTATAGTGTTCAGAATGTTATCCACCGCCACTCCTCGCTTTCGTACAATAAACTTTTGCTTATTATACCGTACTACGCAAATAATTATAATCCTTTTCACCGTATAAAAAGTACGGAGTTCGGGAGTTGGCGTTTCATCCTGACATCTTAGCATCTCCGAGTAATAAAAAAAACGCTGGGAGAAATCTCCCAGCGCAAGCAGCCCTAATCACGGTACCGACGTGTGCCAATCCAAAGCGGACCCAGCACCCACAACCAAGGCAGTGAAAACGTTCTCGTCACTTTTAATACCGTAAGCACCAGCGTTAAAGCAAACAAGAGGGTCATTGTAATTATTTCGGAACGGTCAGGTTTCTTCTCCATACGCAGATTACCTCAAAAAATCCAGTCACGCCTGAGAAATAGTATAAAAGTCAAGATGCTTCATCCGGTTCGGTAGGTGCTGCGGTAATATCGCGGTAGAAAGTGGCCCATGCAGCTTCCTCATAGGGGCGCACGAAGAAGAAGCCAATGCTCAATGGAATTGTCAGAAGAAGAACAAGAGAAAGCGCCATAGCTTCGGAACCGGTGAAATATTTGAGAACCAGAAAGCCCCCGGCATACAGTGGCAGCGAACAGAGCAGCTCCCAGCCAATGAAGCTGAAATCCAAACAGAACAGCCGCCATTTGTTGCCGTCCATGATTCGCCGGGATTCTGTGATTGCTTCATTTGCGGTCAGCGAAGGATGCTCGGACATGATGTAAGGTGTCATCGCATAGCTGTGTGATTTCACGATTCCCGGAATCACCAACAGCAGCGACCAGAGGGCGATGTACAGACCCTGCAGGAATTTCATGCAGAAGCCATCCCACAGACGGTCTTTCTGAGAGAACAAGTCCGAGACAGCCGCATCCTTTCTATCTACAAGGTTCAGATTAAAACGTGCATATCCCAGTTGAACTGCACCGCCCACGATCAGTTGGAGGATTGCCCACAGAACAATGCCGGCAAGCAGAACAGCAAGCAGCCGACCGCCGTTAGGCTGGGAGAACAGTTCAAAATGGATGTCCTTTGCCTGATCGGAATTGGATACGATACTGTTGGAACTGCTCACAATGGTAGCACCGAGCGCACTGGCGGCAATGCCTGTCAGAACTGCAGTTTTCCATTTTCCGCGCAGTGCATCGAGAGCAAGCATACGATAATCGGCAGATACTTTCATAAAAGCAACCTCCTGTCTGAAAACGGCAAGGATGTGTGAAAAGGCAGATGATATGCCACTTTAATTCAGATACGTTTGATACAATGAAAAAATTGCGACACGAATAAAAAAGGGTCTGTTGCACCGGTTTTATCCTTGTGCAACAGACCCTTTCCTTTACTTCAGCAGCTTGTCCAGTTCATCATAAACGGATTTGACCTTCGTGCCGACAATGACCTGACAGGCGTTTTTCCCCGGACGGATGATGCCTGATGCGCCTGCCGCTTTTACGGCCTGCTCATTGACCTGATTGTAGTTCTTGACCACAAAGCGCAGGCGGGTAGTGCAGTAGCTGGCAGATACTACGTTGTCTTTGCCGCCGATGCCTTTCAGAATGTCCTGTGCAACCAGTGCATATTTGTTTGCTTCGGCAGGGTCAGCCTTTTTCTCAGCCGCTTTGTTTTTTCCGGAGCGGGAAAAAAGCACAAAAACAACGGCACACACGACCACAACAGCAAGGATGACAAGTAATGTTGATGAATTCATAAAACTTCTCCTTTTACAATCAGATAAGACGCAGCGCGTCCTCATCTGCAAACACTGTCGAATGCTCTTTGTTTACCCTAACACAATATCTCTGTTCTGTCCAGTCCCTTTTCAGCTTTACACGGACATTCTTTCTTTCCTTGCGGATTGCCACAAATTGCCATTCCGTCGAAAGTCTTGGATAATGCGTCAGGGAGGAATATGCCGCATGATTTTTATTCTCCGCCACATAGTCCTGCAAGGTCACCTTGGAAAACCGAGGGTCATGGAGCTGCGCTTCTTCGGGGTGCGGCTGCTCCGATTCTACGCTCGGTTCCAATTCGATCGGTTCATCGGTCAGCCAAGTGTCCATAAGACAATATTGTTGTTCCTTTTTCTCCGGGTGAAAGCGATAATGAAGGATCACATAATTGGCGGGGTACTTGACTGGTCCCTGCTTTTTGAAAGGGTGTTCGATCACACCGTTTTCCAGCACAGTGACCGTGATCATTTCCGCTTTTTTAGTAAGCGGATTCTGAAACACGATATGTTGCCCGGCTTCTTCGATCTTCAAGATCGGCCCCGGCACAGGTTCATCCGGTGCTTCCAGCATCAGCGTCAGTTCCTGATCGTGAACTGACAAAAGCTCACTTTTGAAATACAGCCGGAAGATGACCCACCCGGTATTCAGATCGAATCCGTAGTGTTCTACCAGCTTTCTGGCCGAGTAATGTTCCTTTGAGGCAATGGGAGACATTCGGAGCGGATTCCAGATGAACCGTTCCGAACGCCATTCATCAATACAGTCGTTTCCTGTCAAAAGATGTCCCATAGGATGAAAATGAAAAGGATCGTATTGATCCATCATCAGCCGTTCCAGCGGCGAATGGAACCCGGCATTCCTGTGCTTTTCATAGATCGTCAGGCGGTTCTTCAGGTGATAATATGGCAGCTTACGAGCCACATCCACTACCAATCCGCCCGGAATCGGAAAGACTGCAGGGATCAGCCATTCTTCCTTTTTCCAAGTGAACGATACATCCATTCTGACCGCATCGTTACTTTTGATTGCCCCCCATACCATAGTGGGATCGACCATCTGCTGATAGTTTGCTAAGCGCTCCATAAAACTGTCCTCACCTGTTTTTTAACGAAAAAAGACGGCTCCGTATAACCGAAGCCGTCTTTTATCAACTGTGGAAATGGAAACTCACTGGACGAATTTCAGTTTTCCAACCATGCGTAATCAAATTCTGTAAAGTCGTGGATGTAATGCTCTGCACCAAGCCGGATCAAATCCGACCCGTCTGCTTTTTCACCGATGGCAACGATCTGACCTACGCCATTTCGTTTTGCCAGAGTGATGGCAGCCACACTATCCTCGATAACCATACATTCCGCGAACGGAACGTTCAGTCGTCTGGCAGCTTCCAAGTGCATTTCGCCTTTATTCGCATAGGTTCCATCGTCGTAGACAACATCTTCTTTCTTCAACCATTTCCCAATAGGGAAGCTGTCGAAGTAAAAGTCAACGTTTGCCTTGATAGAAGCACTTGCCAGAATAAAAGGGATGCCGCGCTCATGCAAGCCTTGCATCAACTTCTCAGCACCTGCTACGAGGTGTAAACTGTCAGGATTTCTCCTGCACATCCTGCGATACAATTCCTCTTTCCGCTCCGAACATTGCTTTCGCTCATCGGCATTGAGCCACGGTGCCATGTTCTGAATGATCGACTCATTACACGGTCCGCAGATCAACTTAGGGTCAAGGGGATTCGGATCTTCGGGATGCAATTCATGATAGATCTCTGACCACGCCTCCATGTGGAAGCGGGTATCAAAGAACATCGTCCCATTAAAATCAAGAAGTACAGCGTGCATTGTAGCTCCAGCTTTGAATTAAGCGAAGATACCAAAGAATGCGCCGACCAGACCGATCACCAGCAGCAGAGCGATGCAGGTAACGGGCTTCCAGTTCTTCTTCTTCATCAGGAAGAACAGGCCGAGGGTCAGAGCCAGAGGAATCAGCTTGGGCAGAACGCCATCCAGAATGCTCTGGATAACGATGGGGCTGTCGCCGTTCTCGATAACGGTAGCAACGGTGGTGCCGCCGTAGTTGGAGGTCAGAGCACCAACGATGAACACGCCCAGCATGGAAGCGGCACGAGTGAACTCCTTAGCGTTAGCAGTCAGGATGTCGATTGCCTTAGTACCCAGATTATAAGACCAGTACATCAGGAAGAAGCGGCAAGCAAACTGCACGATGTTGAAGATCAGCAGGAACATGATAGGACCAGCAAGCGATCCGTTTATTGCCATGTTCGATGTGATACCTGCGGTGATAGGAACCAGAGTGAACCAGAAGATTGCGTCGCCGATACCGCCCAGAGGACCCATAGCAGCAACACGCACGGCACGAATGGTTTCGATGTCAGCCTTCTGCTGTTCCAGAGAGAGGATGATGCCCATAACGAAGGTAACGAGGAAGGGGTGAGTATTGAAGAACTCAAGGTTATGCTCCATGGAGAGCTTCAGATCTTCCTTGTTATCGCCGTGGATCTTTTCCAGACCGGGCAGGATGCAGTACAGCCAGCCGGCAGCCTGCATACGCTCGTAGTTGAAAGATGCCTGCAGGTTCAGGGAACGGAACACCATCTTATTCAGCGTAGCCTTATCCAAAGGCTTCGCGGGAGTCAGATTGTTGTAATGAGTTGCATTAGATGCCATCTTCGTCGTCGCCTCCATTCGCAGCAAAACCAGAACCAGCAGCCTGCTTGATAGCAACGCGAGTCTGGTAGTCGTACAGAGCAATAGCAATGCCCACAAATGCGATCAGCAGCAGAGCAGAGCCGGACAGTTCGGGGATGTAGCCGATGATGGTTGCCAGAGCAAAACCAGCAAAGTAGATGCCCCAGAACTCGTTAGACAGCATGATACGCAGCAGGGTTGCGAAACCGACGAAACGCATCATACCACCGGCAGCGCCCAGACCAGCCATGACCCATGCATACTTGGCGGCCAAGTTGCTCAGGGTAGTACCCATTGCAGAGCCGCCCAGCATACCGAGGGTGCAGACGATGGCGAACAGCAGGCCCAGAAGAGCCATTGCCAGATAGTTCAGACGGACAATGCCCTTAGTGTCGCCCTTTGCTGCCAGCTGGTCAGCCTTGGACATCATGGGGGACATGAGGGTGAACAGGAAGGTGACCATGTACTGGCCGATCAGAGCAAAGGGAACTGCCAGACCGACAGCAGCGGTGGTATCCAGATGAGAAGAGATCGCAAACACGGTAGCCATGACGCCGCCGATGACTGCGTTTGGCGGCTGAGCGCCGCCAACAGGCATGTTACCGATGGTCATCAGCTGGTAAGTACCGCCAACGATCAGACCGGTGGGAAGATCGCCCAAGATCGCACCGATGACAGCACCGGAAACGATAGGCTGGTACAGGGATTCCAAGAAATCAAACTGGTCGATGGCCACGATAAAGACCCACACAAAGACCAGAATGATCTGAAGTGCACTAAAGCCCATAATAAGTACTCCTTTTCAAGTATTTAGGAGAGCAGCCGTCTGTTTACTTGAACAGCTTGTCGGTGCTTTCCGCATGTTCGGTAGGAACACGACGAATCTCCAGTTCCACACCGAGTTCCTGCAGCCGCTTGAAAGCAGCCACATCGGAATCGTCAACTGCAACGGAACCTGCCACCTGACGCTTACCGTCAGCCATGTGCATATTACCGATGTTGACCTTCTTGATGGGAACGCCACCCTCCACCAGCTTCACGACATCCTGCGGATTCTCGCAAACGATGAAGATCAGCTGCTTTGCACTTGCCTTGTGGATGGTGTCGATCGTCTTCTGGATGGTCCAGTAGCGCATAGCTGCGTATGAAGGAGCAGCCATGTTCATCAGGCCCTGACGCAGGCTGTTGCCAGCCACCTCGTCATTTGCGACCAGAATCAGGTTTGCGCCGATTGCGCCGCACCACTGCGTAGCAACCTGTCCATGAACCAGACGATTGTCGATTCGAGTTAGAACAATGTTCGGCATTTTTTTCATTCCTCCTTGAAATTTTTTGTCTGAGTTTCCAATTCAGAGTAACTACATTATAGGCGATATTTGAACAAATGTCTTTATATTTTTTAACAAAGTGTTTCTAAAAATCGGTTATTTTCGTGGCTTCTCATTACAAACTTCCAAAACTCGTCAGAAAAAGCTGGTAATATTGAACAAAAAATGTTATACTCAGTACAAGTTTGAGAGAAGGAGGATTCTGGATATGCAACGCGAAACTTCCAACGACAGCTTTCTGGAGTACGGCCAGACCTACCACGAACCCATCAGGCTCACGCACCCTGACCTGATTCACCAGCATCAGACCGCCATCACCCGCCGCTATGTATCACAGTTCTATTGTTTTAACTGTGATACCTATATAGAGGTACATGACGGCATCGGTGTTTTGCTGGTCTCCCATACGGCAGATGCCGCAGATGTACAAGAGTTTGCCATGAACCGGCTGATTCACATCAAGCCCAATGTCTATTTTGCGGTGGTTTCTACCACACAAAAACTGGAATTCGAGCTGTATGCCGAGAGCAACTATTCTCTCCATGTTACCGATTTCCCTTCCCAGTATGAGTTCCTTGCGGTTCTGCCCCGTATTGAAATGCAGAAGATCTTGGGGTATTATTATAGAATCCGCACCCCGAATTACTGCTTTAAGGGTGAGCAGCATAACTTTTTTGAGTTGACGTATGTAGACGAGGGCGAACTCGAAACTGAGGTGGACGGAACGCTGTACCAGCTGAAAGACAAGGAACTGATGATCTACGGTCCCGGTCAGTTCCACACCCAGTATACGGATGACAGCCACAACGCATCCTATATGACGGTGCTGTTCGATATGCGCAATCTGACCCCTGTGGAACAGGAGGTCTGGTACGATGCTCTGATCAACCGGGTGTTCCACTATGACCAGAAGATCAACTCCTTAATAAAAGCGTTCGTCCGGGAAAGCACAACCGGCATTCCTTATATGAACAGTCTGATGCTCTGTCTGTTGACTGAGATCATCATCCGGCTGCTGCAGGGAACCTATGCTTCCCCTATGAACCAGTCCAGCAATTCCGTGCACAAGAGTGCAATGGATGAACTGTTTGACCGGATCATTGCCTATATTGATGAAAACATCTACCTTCCTCTGACGATCCCGGAAATCTGCGAACACTTTTCGCTGTCGCGGACGGCGTTGCAGCTGATGTTCAAGAATTCCATCGACCAGTCCCCGAAAAAGTACATCAATGATAAAAAGCTGGAGAGAAGCTGTCAGATGCTGCTGGAAAACCGCTATACCATCAGTGAGATTTCCCTGCGGCTGGGCTACACCTCCATCCACTATTTTTCCAAGTCCTTTAATATGAAGTATCATATGTCGCCCAGTGAGTTTGTAAAGCAGAATCTTCAAAACAAAAAGTGAAAGGAATCCCTCTATGAATATTGGAATGGTTGGAACAGGCTCTATCGCCCACACGATGGCAAAGGAGTTTGCGCGTCCTACAACAATGCCTGTTGTTGCCGTGTATTCTCGCAACGCAGACACTGGGATTGCAATGGCCCATGAGTTTCATATTCCCATTTCCAAGGTCTATACCGAATACGATGAAATGCTCGCGGACTCGGAGGTGGAACTGGTGTATATCGCCACTCCCAACAGCCTGCACTTTGAGCAGGCCAAGGCCGCACTACTTGCCGGAAAGCACGTTCTCTGCGAAAAGCCCATCGTCCCCACCTTGGCACAGCTGGATGAACTGCTCGGCCTTGCGGAAGAGCGCCATTTGCACCTGCTGGAGGCTATTACGACCATCGACCACCCGAACTATGGTCTGGCAAAGTTGTTTGCAAAGGAGATCGGTGACATCAAGACGGTATCCTGCACCTTCTGCCAGTATTCCAGCCGGTACGATGCCTTTATGAATGGGCAGACTCCCCCTGTGTTCGACCCCGCATACTGCGGCGGAGCCTTGATGGACCTCAATATTTATAACATCTATTTTGTGGTAGGGCTTTTTGGCGACCCGAAAGCCGTCCACTATTACCCGAACCGCCACGCCAACGGCATCGACACCAGCGGCATCCTGATTCTGGAATACCCGAATTTTGTCTGTCAGTGTACGGCTGCAAAAGATAGCTCTGCGCACAACAGTGCCCAGATCATTGGCACCGAGGGCAGCATCCTGATTGAGCCGGGCAGCAACAACTGCCAGAAACTTGTTGTCACCCGGAAGGGAAAAGAACCCTACATCAGTGAAATCTCCGATACGCCTTGGTGGTTTGAAGTTCTTGGCATCTCGAACTTCCTGATTGTTCCGCAGGATACCGTCAAAGAGCGGCGCATTCGTGCAATGAGATCGGCGGTAGCCGTACTGGAAGCCGCCCGGAAAGACGCCCACCTCGACTTCTAACCGTAAAATACAAATCTTTCACCGTTTTTTACTCTTGATAAATTAGTAACGACTATCTATAATAATGGTGGATGTTTGTATATCCTATCTGCCGTTACGAACAATCGGCTCTTACAAGGCAGAGTAAATGATACGAAGGTAAATGTTTCAGGAGGGTAATTATGGCTTTAGTCACTACCAAAGAACTGATGCTTGATGCTCAGAAGAACCATTACGCAATCGGCGCATTCAATGCAGAGAACATGGAGATGGTTCAGGCCATCATCGCTGCTGCAGAGGAACTGCGTGCACCCGTTATCGTCCAGACCACTCCGGGTACTCTGAAGTACGCTTCTCCGGCTATGTTCCATGCCATGGTCGCAGCTGCCGCTTCCGAGGCTACCGTTCCTGTTGTGATGCACCTTGACCACGGCAGCAGCTACGAGCTGGCTATGAAAGCATTCCGTGCAGGCTACACCTCTGTGATGATCGATGGTTCTCACCATGTTTTCGAGGAGAACATCGAGATCACCAAGGAAGTTGTTCGTGCCTGCCATGCAGCCGGCATCCCTGTGGAAGCTGAGCTGGGCAAGGTCGGCGGCAAGGAAGATGATCTGGATGGCGGCAATGGCAATGGCTACACCGTTCCTTCCGAAGCTGCTGAGTTCGTAGAGCGCACTGGTGTGGATTCTCTGGCTGTTGCTATCGGCACCGCACACGGCGTTTACAAGGGAACCCCGAAGCTGGACATCGACCGCCTGAGCGAGATCCGCAAGGTCGTTTCTGTTCCTCTGGTGCTGCATGGCACCTCCGGTGTCCCGGATGATGCCGTCCGTGAGTGCGTTGCCCGCGGTATGTGCAAGGTGAACTACGCCACCGATCTCCGCATCGCATTCAGCAAGGGTCTGAAAGAATACCTTGCAGGCGATCCCGAAGCATTTGACCCGAAGAAGTACAGCGCAGTTGGTCGTGAGCAGGTCAAGGAGTACGTCATGAGCAAGATCCTTGTTTGCGGCAGCAACGGCAAGGCATAATTTTGTATTCATCCGTCTTACCCATATAAGACATTCTTCCTTAAGGATTGGAGCCGGTGCTCTTCGGAGCATCGGCTCTAATTCTTTTTCACTTAAAGACAGAACCCCCGCAGCGGTATGGCAAACCGCTGTGGGGGTTCTGTCATGGAAAGAAGAGGTCTTGGATGACTTGTTAAGAATGTAAAAAGACAGGCAGGAGGCCGCGCAGCACTCACTGCCTGTCTTTTTACGCATGGGATAGAGGGTCTCTTGGCAAATGAAGATATTTATGGAAGTCTTGTGTGCGAATGAAGGGAAGGCACACAAGATCAACGCTATTAAAATACCAAAGCAGTCATTTTACGATGCTCTGGACGGCATAACGGGAAATAGTAATAACGATCTTCGGTGCAACTTCCACACGGAGGGTATCTTCATCCTCCATGCTTACGATCTTGCCGTAGATGCCACCGGCAAACATAATGCGGGAACCGACCTTCATGTCCGTATGGACCTCGCCAAGTTGCTTGCGTTTATTGCGCATATTCTTGGCAGAGATCGCATACAGGATGAGACCGATCACGCCCATAATGACTGCCAGCGTAATGCAGGTCCAAATAATTACTTCCCAATTGATCATTGTTTAGATTCCGTCGCTTTCATCAGATTCGGCTTCTTCGGCAGGAGCCTGTAACTCAAAGATTACCATACAATCCTTGCCGGTGTCAACCAGTTCTTCTGCAAGAGCGCGGGGATCATCTTCCATATCCAGCATCGTAACCGCAGTAACGATCATCGGCAGATTCGTGCCGGAAATGACCTCGATCTTCTGATCGGGCCGTGCGTACTTGCACTCAACTGCCGTCTTGAAAGGAGAGCCACCCGGCAGATCGGACAGAACCACGACACCATCGCAGGTGCGGAACTCATCGAATGCGGCGTTGAACTTCTGCGCCAGCTGCTCCGGGGTCATACCCTCTTCAAAGTTGATGTAGCGGACATACTCGTTCTCGCCAGCGATCATCTGAGCGGAAGTGTGGATGCCATCAGCAAAATGGCCGTGGCCGGTAACTACCAAACCGATCATGTTCGTTGCCCTCCTGATTTTTTAATTACTTCAGCGCGTACGGATACAGGGTGACACCCTTGACAACACGGTTCACCTCACCAGTGGGGCAGGGGTTGTCCGGGGTAATGCCCAGAGACAGAGACTTCATCAGAGCGATGGTCTGAGCAAACAGGATGAAGTCCAGACCCAGCAGAACGTTCTCCATGTCCTGACCGATCTTGATCTGGATGGGGTAATCTGCCAGCTCCTCAATGCCTTCGCAATCGTGGTTGTAAACAACGACGATCTTGTTGCCCTTGCGCTGATGTGCCATCTCCTTGACCAGATCCAGCTCATAGCGGCGGCGGTACTCATCGTCGCTCAGATAAGCGATGGTCAGGGTGTTATCGTCAATGATGGACTTGGGACCGTGACGGAAGCCCAGCTCGGAATCGTACATGGTAGCGACCTTGCCGGCAGTCAGCTCCAGAGTCTTCAGTGCAGACTCCTGTGCAACGCCCTTCAGGCCGATGTTGCCCAGATAAACGATACGGTTGTAATCGAACTCGTCCACGATCTTCTGGACTTCACCGAACTGGTCATCGAGGAAGTGCTGACCTGCAACGGCCAGCTTCTCGACCTCGGCAGTGATCTCATCCAGCTTGTCCAGATTCAGTGCCAGATAGGTTGCCAGATACATATTGCTGTAGCTGGAGGTCATGGCGAAGGACTGGTCATGGGTCTCCGGGGTCAGGTTGATAGCGAAGCAGTTCTTGCGGCTTGCAGCCATCTTGGACAGAGTACCCTCGTGGTTGCAGGTCACGAACAGGTGGTACAGGTTCTGGCAGACGACCTCTGCTGCCTCCACGTTGCCCAGAGACTCAGGAGAGTTGCCGGAACGACCAAAGTTCACCAGCAGGGTGGGCTTGGTGCGGGACAGGAAATTCTCCGGGGAGGGAACGATATCGGTGGAAGCGTAGGACTTGACCTTGTAGTTGTACTTGGGGTTCAGAGCCTGGAACAGGGAGTTGCCAACGAACTCGCTGGTGCCTGCGCCGACCAGAACGATGTCGAAGTCATCCTGCTTGACGACCTGATCGATAAAAGCCTGCAGCTCATCCTTGCAGGCAGCCAGCTGTGCACAGGTCTTGCGCCAAGTTGCAGGCTGCTGATAGATCTCATGTGCAGTAAAAGTGGAAGAAGTTTCCTTCATCTTCTCATCAGTCAAATTAAAAATGCTCATGGTTTTCTACCTCCTAATCGGTTGGTATTTATCCGAATCATAGACAGGGCTTACCAAAGCGCACTATCCCTTCCTTCCTGTTATATCACACCCCCCTAGCAGAAAACAAGGGGGTAACTGAAAGCCATAACTTTTTGTTTGAAAAAGACAAACCGAGCCCCTGTTTGCTCTGCCGACCGGGCTGTTTTTGGCTAAGTTTGCCGAAACAAGTAACAAGTCGATTGAAAATTGTAAATATTTTTCCGAAAGTATGCGGTATAATGGCACAAGGGTAATTCACTCGGAAGGAGGACAATTCAGATGATAATTCAAAGTAAAAAAGTATGGATCGCAGATCAGTTTGTGCCTGCTGCCATCGAGGTCAAAGAGGGTAAGATCGTTGGCATTTTCCCCTATGGGACAAAGGATGTAGATGACGATTACGGTGACAAGCGTATCGTCCCCGGCTTTATGGACATCCACTGCCACGGTGCCTATGAGTTTGACACCAACGATGCAAACGAGGAAGGTCTGCGTTACTGGGCAGAACATATCGTTTCGGAGGGCGTGACCAGCTTTCTGGCTACCACCATCACCCAGAGCGTTGAGGTCCTGACCAATGCCGTTGCCAACGTTGCCCGTGTCATGGAGGGCGGCTACGACGGTGCCGAGATCCTTGGCATCCACTTCGAGGGTCCTTATCTGGACATGAAGTACAAGGGCGCACAGCCGGAGCAGTTCATTGCAAAGCCCAGCGTAGAGCAGTTCAAGCACTATCAGGAAGCCGCACACGGCCATATCCGCTATGTTACGCTGGCTACCGAACAGGACGATAACTTTGAACTGACCCGCTACCTGACTTCGCAGGGTATCGTTGTCAGCATCGGTCACAGTGCTGCCACCTACGAGCAGGCAGTCATGGCTTACGCCAATGGCGCACGCTCCATGACCCATGTCTATAATGGTATGACACCCTTCAACCACCGCGCAAACGGTCTGGTGGGTGCAGCATACCGCATCCGCACCATGTACGGTGAGATCATCTGCGACGGCTGCCATTCCACCCCGGCTGCTCTGAACAACTACTTTATGAGCAAGGGTCCCGACTATTCTATCATGATCTCCGATGCGCTGATGGCAAAGGGCACCCCCGTGGGCAGCAAGTACATCTTCGGCGGCAACGAGATCGTGATCTACCCGGACGGCAGCGCACACCTGACCTCTACCGGCGGTCTGGCTGGCTCTACCCTGAACATCAACAAGGGTTTGAAGATCCTTGTCGAGGATGCAATGGTACCGTTCAACTATGCGCTGAACGCCTGCACCATCAACCCGGCGCGCTGCCTGCATCTGGATGACCGCAAGGGTTCCATTCAGGTGGGCAAGGATGCCGACCTTGTGGTGCTGGAGGACAACTACGATGTGCTCCAGACCTATTGCAAGGGTCAGGCAAAGCTGTAAGATCTTGATTCAATAAAAAGGAGAATAGAAATGAAACATCCCCTTCAGGAAATGATGGATAAGCGCCGTGAGGGCATTCGCTGCGGCATCCCCTCTTATTGCAGTGCCAACGAACTGGTAATCGAGATCGCCCTGCGCCGTGCAAAGGAGCGCAACATCCCTGTTCTGATCGAGGCAACTGCCAATCAGGTCAACCAGTTTGGCGGCTACACCGGCATGAAGCCCGCTGATTTCTATCAGATGGTCCTGAAAATGGCAAGCGACATCGGTCTGCCCGAAAACATGATGATCCTTGCAGGCGACCACCTCGGACCCCTGACTTGGCAGAAGCTGCCGGAGTCCGAAGCAATGGAAAACTCTGTGGAGCTGGTTTACCAGTATGCACGCGCCGGCTTTACCAAGATCCATCTGGACACCAGCATGAAGGTTGCGGACGACCCGGAAGGTCTGCTCCAGACCGAGGTGATCGCTCGCCGTGGCGCAAAGCTGTACAAGGCTGCTATGAAGGGCTACGAGGAACTGAAAGCTGAGAAGCCGGATGCAATGCGCCCGGTGTTCGTTATCGGCAGCGAAGTGCCCATCCCCGGTGGTGCAACCGAGGCAGAGGATACGCTGGCTGTCACTAAGCCCGAAGCATTCCGTGATACCGTTTCCACCTATCAGCGCATCTGGACTGAGGAAGGCGTTGGCGAGGGCATGAAGGACGTTATCGCAGTTGTTGTCCAGCCCGGTGTGGAATTTGGCGATGAGCAGGTGTTCGACTACAACCCTGCCGCAGCCGTTGACCTGTGCGCCGCTCTGAAGGAGTTCCCCGACATCTGCTTCGAGGGTCACTCTACCGACTACCAGACCGCAACCGACCTGTACAACATGGTCACCGACGGCATTGCTATCCTGAAGGTCGGTCCTGCTCTGACCTTTGGTCTGCGCGAGGCTCTGTTCTCTCTGAGCATGATGGAAAAGGAACTGGTGCCGGAAGAAAAGCGCGCCAACTTCATCGAAACACTGGATCAGGTCATGCTGGCTTCCCCTGCAAACTGGGAAAAGCACTACCACGGTGACGAAAAGCATCTGGCACAGTGCCGCAAGTACAGCTACTCCGACCGTGCCCGCTACTACATCGGTCAGCCGGAAGTCGTTGCAGCCATGAACAAACTGTTCGACAACCTGCGCGAGTACCCCATCCCCATGAATATGCTGCACCAGTATATGCCCATCAGCTATGCCAAGATCCGTGAGGGTCAGCTGAAGCTCGACCCGCGTGAGCTGGCTATGGACGGCATTGTGCAGTTCATGCTGGACTACGAGAGCGCCGTCTGATCTGCCCTTTTTGCACACCAAAGAAGAAGGAAATGAAGGAGAACCCATGAAACAGTTTACTTATACCATCAAGGACGAACTTGGTGTCCACGCCCGCCCCGCCGGTCTGCTGGTCAAGCTGGCAAAGAAGTATGCCAGCAAGGTCACCATTGAAAAAGATGGCAAGACCTGTGATATGCGCAAGCTGATGGCAGTCATGGGACTTGGCATCAAGCAGGGCGAAACCATCACCGTCACGGTTGAGGGTGAGGATGAGACCGTCGCCGCAGAAGAAATTGCTGCATTCCTGAATGAGAACGTTTGATCGTCTCACCTGATTTGACATCCACGGTAGCAGATTCCTCCTGCTAAAACTGCCCGGAACGATAGGAGAAGGTCGTTCCGGGCAGTTTTTATAGTATTCAGAACATTTTGATGACCCACAGGATCAGGATAATGGCGATTGACACAGCAAGCGTGATCAGGAAGCTGTGGTCTTTCTTTCCGTTTTCCGGTTTGGCAGGTGCCGTGGGCTTCTGCTCTTGTTTCAAAGAGGTGATACCGTCCCCCAACCGCTTCTTTTTGGGGTTATTGTTGCGGCGGTAGATGCGGTTCAGCGTTCCCATGTAGTGGCTGTAATCCACGGGTGCCGAATCCTGATGCGAGGTAGTTTCCGGTTTCTTGTTTTCTTCCATAATCGTGGTGTCCTTTCCGTCCGTTCAGCAGGTGCTGTATTTCTTTTATTATAACATATCATCTGTAAAAAATCTTGTTTTTCTATCGGGATTTTAAGAGCGTCCTTTATTATTTTTCTCATGATAGCCGTTTTCGTTCCGCCAATAGACAGCGTTCGTTTTGTATGCTAGACTAGGTGTATCAAAATGTCAGGAAGTAGGTGTTTTATGAACTGTCCCATTTGTCATGCTGAAATGGTCATGGATTACAAGATCAAGGTCGAAAACTATTTACTCTTTAACATGATCACGATCAAAAAGGGCAGTGACCAGAAAAAGATAAAGGCGGCATTCTGTCCTTCCTGCGGCAAGATCGAATTGTACGCCGACATTCCTTCCGGTGAAAAAGAATAAACATATCCAGTTTCCGGGATGCTGAAACAACGCTCCCCGGATAGGAGGTAAGAGAACCCATGCACTTTACAACTGTTACTGCGAACCCCTGCATTGACCGCACGATTCAGGTGGATTCGGTCAACCTTGGTCATAGCCATCGCATTCAAAAAACGATATGCGACTTTTCCGGCAAGGGCATCAATGTTTCGCTGGCACTTACCCAGCTTGGAATGCCGGTCAAAAGCGTCTGTCTGAGCCATTCGGATGGAGAAGCGGCCAATTTCTTCAAGCAAAAAGATATGGATGCAGAACTTATCCCCGTCCCCGGAAATGTCCGTATCAACATCAAGCTGTTTGAAACATCTACGGGCTGCATGACAGAGTTCAACGAAAAAGGCACCCCGCTTGATTGTGAAACCGCCTTGGATGTTATTCGCGCTGTCAAAAATGTTCTGCCCACAACATCGGTGCTGATCCTTGGCGGCAGTGTGCCTCCGGGCTTTCCTGACGATTTCTACTATGAACTGGGCAAAAGTGCACAGGAATATGATGTGCCCTTTATTTTGGACGCATCGGGGCCGCTGCTTCTGAATGGAATGGAGGCATCTCCTGTTCTGATCAAACCCAATGAAGAAGAATACTACGCCACCTTTGGCGTTCACCCCAGTGTAACGCAGGAGTTCTGCGCAAGCTATCGTCAGATCCTCATGGAGCATAACATCGCCTACGGTGCAGTCTCTCTGGGTGAAAAGGGCGCACTGCTCGTCACACCGGAAGCCGCATGGTATTCGGAACCTGTTTCTGTCGATGTAAAAGGCGTTCAGGGTGCGGGCGATTCCATGGTGTCCGGCTTTGCCTATGCGATTGCCGAACAGCACACCCAAGGAGATCAGCTGCTTAAAATGGCAGTTTCCTGTGCACACGCTTCTCTGGAACTGCCCGGCACGCAAATGTGCACCATGGCAGGCGTGGAAAAAAGATTCCCGCTGACGCCAGTTAAGCGGCTTTGCACGTTTTAATTTGAATCAGCTTTCTTGCAAGCTGAATTTCGATATTAAACGGAGGGGCTATGGGAGCCAGCAAACATATCTGCCCAAACTGCGGGCGCAAGATGAAACAGCAGTTCATTGGTCTGTTCCACTGCAAATGCGGCACAAGCTGGCGGCGTGATATAGGATTTTTTGAACGTACTCCAGATATGGTGTTCTCACTGGAACGCAAAAAAGTCGGAAACAAAGTCAAGCAGTTACCGACGATACATCATAAGTAAGCAAGACCACCAGCCGTTTTTTCGACTGGTGGCCTTTTTTGTGCTTAATCCTCTGTAATACCGAGATATTGGTCGATCTCCATGATGCCCTCCCCGCTGATTTCCACCAGATCTTCAAAGGGCACCACGGTGTCGCCCACTTGCAAGGTGCGGAACACCGGGTCGATGCGGTCTGCTTTTCCGGTCAGTGTGATGTAGTTACCCACTGCTGGAACCTCCGGGTGGGCGGTGTCTTCCTTGAAGTACCGCACCGTAATGGTCATGCCCTTGGTGACCTGCATCAGCCGATCGGACAGAGCGGACATTTCTTCCTCGGTCAGAATGCGCTTGGGCACACGCTCGGTGCGCTGCTTTTCTGCGGCAAGCTGCTCATCATAACCTCGCAGTGCTGCAAAGGGAGAGAAGATCTTCGCCCGGTTCTGCAAGGTCATGCGGGGATGCTTGCGAAGGGATTCTTCAGTCTGGGGGCGTTCCATCTCTATGATATCCCCATACTTTTGGGCAGTCTCTTGTCCGATCTTGCTATTTTTGTAGTTTTCCATCCGAACCTCCTGCGCTGTGCCCGCCGATCTGCGCATTGCGCTGGCGCATGGTGGCACCTTCCTCGTAGCTGCTGGCTTTCAGCACGGCGTTTTTGCCGTACTTGTTCTTGATGCCCAGCATGGCTTGCTGGAGTTTTTTCTCCTTTTCCAGCTTCTTGGTGTCGGTGAAAAAGTCCACCTGATAGATGCCCTCGTCCGGCGTGACCTTGTTGGCGTTAAGGGTGATGCGCCGCACGGTCAGCGCCGGGTCGGTGATGCGCTCAAACAGCTTTGCGCTTTCGTTGATGAGGGTGCTGCCCAGATTGGTAGGGGCATCAAACCGGATAGTGCCGTGCGCCGCTTTGGGGATGATTCTGCCGTAGCGGTCGGTCTGGGTCAGACCACGATAGCCGCCCTTGTCCACGTTCTCCCGGTCGTAGCCTATCTCCAAGGTGATGGATTCCGTCACCAGTTTCTTTTCCGTGAGCCGGAACATCAGAATCTCCGCCATCTCCCGGACGATGAGCTTTGCCTTATCGTTGGGGTATGGGCAGGTCAGCACCTGCCCCTCGCTGATACTGTTGGTGCTGGGCTTGTAGCTTTTGATCTGCTCCATACCGCAGGGTTCATAGCCCCATGCGTGGTCAATAAGGATTTCTGCGTCTACGCCAAAGACCTCATACAAACGATCTTCTCCGTGGATGGAAAACCGTGCCAAGTCCCCCATGGTGTAGATGCCATGAGCTTCCAGCCGCTTGACGGTTCCGGGACCGGTCATCCAGAAATCCGTCAGGGGTCTGTGGTTCCACAGCAGATACCGATAGGACTGCTCGTCCAGCTCTGCAATGCGCACGCCGTCCTTGTCCGCTGGAATGTGCTTTGCTACGATGTCCATCGCCAGCTTTGCAAGGTAGAGGTTGGTACCGATGCCTGCCGTTGCCGTGATGCCGGTGTTGTACAGCACCTCCCGCACCATGGTCATGGCAAGATCATGGGCGCTCATGTGATAATAGGGCAGATAGCCCGTCACATCAATGAAAACCTCGTCGATGGAGTAGGGGTAGATATCTGCAGGGGACACATATTTGAGGTAGGTCTTGTAGATTTGGGTGGACACATCCAGATACCGCTGCATCCGGGGCGGCGCAACAATGTAACTCAAGCCCAGTGCAGGGTCTGTGTTCAGGGCGTTGGCATCGAAAGAGGTGCTGGCAAAGTGGTACTTGCCGTCCTCTCCCCGGACTGCCTTATTCTGCCGGATGGCAGTCTGCAGCCGCTGGGCGTTGACCTCCCGGACACGCTGGACGGCTTCAAACAGCCGCGCTCTGCCGGGTATCTTGTAGGCTTTTAAGGAGGGCGACACCGCAAGGCAAATGGTCTTTTCGGTGCGGGAGGCGTCCGCCACCACCAGATTGGTGGTCAGGGGGTCGAGATGGCGGTCTACACACTCCACCGAGGCATAGAAACTTTTCAGGTCGATTGCCAGATAGGTGCGCTGCGCTGCCATACTTCAGCCCTCCTTTGTGTTATTTGGTTTCCACCTCCACGAACCATCTGCCGAACCGGGAAGGAAACCGTGGGTCGGAACGCTCGAAAAATAAGCACCGCTCCTGCCCCTTTATCATTACAGTATAACAGTCGCCGGGCATATCGGCAATGGTATTTGCAGGGCGAAAGTCCCGCACCTGTTCGATGGGATACGTCCGACCATCGCCCCATGTGATCTGCCGGGGCTGCATATAGCCGGTTGCGTCAAAATCAGAAGTCACTTTCACATAGACCTTTTCCGTTTTGCGACGGCAGTTTCGATTCATTCTTCACAGCTCCTTTGCAAAATAAACAACAACTATTTATCTTATTATAATAAATCTTTACGCTGCTTTCAAGATAAAACGGCTATTTCATCTGTGATACAGACAACAAAAAAGAGTGACAGCATTTCAAACCGAAACGCTGCCACTCTTTTTCTTGTTTGCAGTTCCTGCAATATCTTCAACTTTTAATTTGCGGACTGAAAGGACGCATAGCTTACGCAAGCAGTGCATTCGTCTATACAAATGCCTATTTTGCGCTGCAAAATGCTTGTTGGGGACACCCCAAACCCTTTCACTCTGCACCGTTCCGATGCAGGCTGCGCATTCCTGCGGAACGCTTTTTACCCGGTGATGCTCTCCGGGTCAGTGAGGACTTGCATCAGATGGGATGCCGCTTCATCTAAATATTCGTATTTATCTTTTTCTGGAATAGCCGATTTCATAAGCGGAACATCCCACTCCTGCATACATTCAGCAAGCTGCTGTTGTGCGTGCAGTGCAGCCGCCTTTCGCACCTCTGGGGTGACATCCGAATCCAGAACGTAAGCAACCGTAAACTTGCCGCTGCAATCTTCAGTAAGCTGCACCATCGAATCGTGTTCTTCCCAGAAGTAACAGAACCAGACGCGGCCACCGATACCCTCCATGCCGGAGCGCAGTTCTTCCTCATCGCTCCACTGCGGAACGGCAGCAAGAATGTCCTGCAAGTCGGTGTAGGCTTGCTGCTCTGCCGGGGTCACTTTTTTGCAGCGGTATTCGTGTTCAATGTTCCGCTGCCAGTACAGAGCCAGCTTGCCTTGCTTGGCACGGTCGATTCCATCGTTGATGTCGGAAAGGATACTGTATCGCGGTTCTCGCATCTTGTTCACCTCGAAATCAATTCTTTGGGAATGAATACATCCTATAAGAAATATTATAGCCTAAAGAATTGCAAAAGAAAAGCGCACCAGCCAAAATTAAGCTGGTGCGCCAGAGTTGCCGCAGGATTATTCTTCTTTGGTGAGGTAAGGCAGATTGGTGATATAGGTGTCCAGAAGGTCAAGTGCCACTTTCTTCTGCATAGGGGTCAGTCCTTCAAGCCGCTTGCTGATTTCATCATCGGTCACATGAGATGCACTTGGAACCAGATCGCACAAAAGTTCGTCTGCTGAAATATTCAGGGCATTCAAGATTTTGACAATGGTTGCAAGCCCCGGTTCCTTTAGTCCGCGCTCCACCATCCCGATATAGTTGGCAGAAAGGTCTGCTTTTTCTGCTACTTGCTCCAACGTCAAATGATGTTTCAAACGCTGTTCCCGTAATCGCTGTCCAAATAATTCTTTCATAGAGCAACCTCATCCTATCGAGTTGTTTACACTCTTTAGAATACCTGTTGCCGTTCCTCGTATACACAATCGAAAGAAACAGTGCATCACCATAGGGATTATAAGACAAAAAAAGACTGCCGGGAACCGACACGATCGTCAGCTCCGGCAGTCCAGCATTAACGCACCTGTTCTGTTTCGTGCGTCTGCTTTTCTTCTGCAAAGAACCGTTCCACATTTTTCTGTGCGCGAACCAGTTCCTGCATTTCTTCTTTGGCTTTGCGATACTCCGGATACGCTGCTTTCTTTTGGGAGAGCAGTTCGAAATATTCTACGTTCAAATCTTTTACCTTGGGCAACTTTTTTAAGTCCGCTTCGTCAAAGGCGGCTTTCGCAGCCTTGTGCAGTTCGATCTCTTCCCGGTGTGCTTCCAGAAACTTTTTGCTGTATCCGGCCTTGCGATAGGCGGCGTACGCATCGCGGGTCTTTGCGTAATTGACTATGTGCGCCCGCAGGACAGCGATTTCTCCCATGCGCTTCTCTGCCGCTTTGATGGAATCGCCCAGCGTGTGATACCGTTCTGTTGCCGCCGCTGCACGTTCCCGCAGTTCGTCCGCACTGTCAATTTTCTTTTCCTGCAAGTAGAGCAGTGTCTTGGACATTTCTTTCAGGTTAAACCTTGTTGCCCATTTTTTATATCCACTGGTTTTGCTCTCGGCCATTTTCGTGGGAATATCCACCAGCAGGCCAAACTTCTTTTCTGGCAAGGGCTGTTTGGGGGGCGGCTGGTGTTCAGCCTTGCCATCCAACACCATTTTGATTTCTTCCTCGGTGTATCCGGCTCCCAATGTGCGAAATCGGATAAATCGCCGCTGCCCTTTGCCTTTCACCGAGGGATGCTTGCCACGCTTCACCTCATAGCCCTGCTGTTCCAGCGCATCCAGAAATGCAGCAAAATCTTTGAGCTTATCGTGCAACAAAATGTTGTCGATCACAGTGCAGAGCTTGTCACGGTTGCTTTCTTTGGGCGGGTATAGGATGCGTTTCTGCCGCTCCCGATAGGGCTTTTTCTGAATAACGGAAAGCTGGTGTTCCAAGCAAATCAGGTCGCTCAGCCGTTGCACAGCAAGCGCGGAAAAGTAAAAATCCCGAAATTTCCGTGTACCATCTAACGCAGTGGAATTATAAATAATATGATTGTGGATATGCGCACGGTCAGTATGGGTGGCGACGATAAAGGCGTGTTTTCCTTTCAAAAATCGCTCGGCAAATTCATAGCCAATCTTGTTAGCTTCTTCGGGTGTCACTTCTCCCGGCCTGAAAGACTGCCGTACCTGATAGGCAATCACATCGCTTTTTTGCCTGCGCCCGGTGGTCTGTTCGTAAAGTCGCTTTGTCAGCATAAATTCTTCGTCTACTGTCAAGGGACTGCACTGATAGCTGCTGACAAGTTCACCCTGTTCGGTCTTGTCCGGGTTCTGGATATAGCTGGTGTGATTGTGCAGACACGCCCCGATGGACTTGCCCTTGTTTTTCCGCATAGGGATCAACCGTGTTGCCGCCAGTGCCATCACCCCCCTAAAAAAAGAAAATGCCGCACATCGGCGGCATCAAGATCATTTGGATATTTTTTCGTAATCGGCAGCACCCGCCAGATACATCGCCTTATATCGGGCGCATTCCAACTCGTTGCAGATCTCATCCAAAGCGAGGTATTGCTTCCACGCTTCTTTGCTGATGGTATCCCGCAGGGCTTTTTCAGCCGCTATTTTGGCGTTTTTCAGCCGCTGATAGTTTTCGTCCTCACCCAGCATTTCAAAAAAGAGCGTGCTGCTGTGCTCAGAATAACAAGCCTCCAATTTCTGGTTTTCCATAGCATCCCTCACAATCCGGCAACCCAGCCACTAAAACGCTCTGCTGCATCTGCGATCAAAGCGCCCATGAAGATCAACACAAAGCAGCCAAACTCTGCCACCAGCAAGATCAAAAATTGCAGCCACTCCCGGCAGTACAGCGTATAAAGACCGCAGCCGAAGATATACAGCATGGGCAACGCCAGCACGAACGCTGACAGGTTCAGCGTCCATTTCAGCATCAGCGCAAGGAAAGCCGTAAGCAGCCAAAACGGGAAAACGATCATCTTAAAAACGAACCTCATATCCAGCACCTGCCTTTCGTCCCTATTATAAAGGTGTCAACGATTGCTTTGCAAGGATGTCACCCCTTATGTACCCCCGCAGCCCTCCATCTGCGGGGAAAATTTTAGAGTTCTGCCAGCCGAGCGAGAATTTTTCTGCCAATGTCGATCAGCTCATCCAGCCTCTGCCGCAAGTCCTCCATGTCAGCGGCGTAGACTTTGCCGCACTCGTTGGCACGTTTGGCGTACTGGTTGAGGTTGTTGCTGCACATTTGAAGCAGATACGCCATGCGGCGCAGCTCCTTCAGGTCGAGGTGCAGGCAGTAACCGTCCAGTGCCATCTTTCGGATATAGGCACTCAGGCTGCGGATGCCCATGCCAAGCATCTTTTCATAAATGCGGTTCTTCTCCGCCTTTGTGGTTCTCAGGATAATGATTTCATCCCGCTTTTCCCTCACCGGGCATCACCGTCCTTGTCATAGTAGCTGCGGAACGGTTTGACAGGCTCTGACTGATTGACTTTTTCCTCCAGTGCAGCCAGCACAGACGGACGAGGCGCAGGTGATTCGGTTTTCTCGGTTTCCTTGGGAGCGTCTTGCGAGGAACTGCGGTCACGGTCGATGTTCAACAAGGCGTTCAATTCAGCAAGGCGGGCAGACTTTTCGGCCAGTTCTTCCTCCTGTGCAAACGGCTTTGCCACTTCGATCTCTGCAGCCTGCTTCTGCTGCTCAAGGTTTTGCAGAGCATTTTCGGCATCTGCAATACGGTCAGCGAAATTGTCGATGGCATTGTCCAGACGAGTGATATTGCCGCGTGCATCATCGCCCAGCGACACCGGGTAAC
The DNA here is from genome assembly GCF_009679715.1 of Faecalibacterium sp. BIOML-A1. Taxonomy (NCBI): domain Bacteria; kingdom Bacillati; phylum Bacillota; class Clostridia; order Eubacteriales; family Oscillospiraceae; genus Faecalibacterium; species Faecalibacterium sp. BIOML-A1. The sequence continues at coordinate 595 of NZ_WKZJ01000017.1, read as the reverse complement.
TCAGCTCTGCCCGAAGTACAGCCTGATGCTCATTCTTGAAGCTGTCGAATCGAATGTTCAGTTCAAAGCCACGGTAGGTGCCCAGCAGCATCATATCAGCATTGGGCATCTCCTGCCGAGCCAGCAGCAGCCGTTCGCCTGCAGCCTTTTTGTCATCGTACACCATGCCCTTGATGGTCATGCCGCAGAAGTTTTCTTTGTCCTGCGGGTGTGTTGCTGCAATCTGTGAATCCTGTTGTAAAGCAGCAATGCGGGTTTTCTGTTTCTGGATCTCCTCCGGGAAAGTTTTGAGCAGCTTATCCTCCAGACGATATTTCTGATTCTGGAAGTCACCGCGCAGAACTTTCAATTTTGCCACCTGCACGTCCAAGTCCATCTTTTCCCGGATGCGAGGGTCGCCTGCACACAGAGCCTTGATTTCTGCGTAAGACAGAGCCTGTTCATCAATATCATCGCAGGAGCGCATGGGAGATTTGCTCGTCATAATCTGAGAAATGAACTTCTGCTTATTCTCAAGGGTCTGATCGGGTAAGAGGATGGCATTACTGCCAGCCCCTCCCCTAAGAACCGTACGTGAGAGTTTCCCCTCATACGG